>CALDSM010000226.1 GCA_937923585.1 uncultured bacterium | reverse complement strand
GTGTTCAAGCAAGTCATCTACATCATCAAGGAGAACCGGACCTACGATCAGGTGTTCGGCGACATGCCGGAAGGAAACGGCGAGCCGAAACTGTGCCAGTTTGGCGGGGAAGTGACACCGAACCACCACGCCCTGGCGCGGCAGTTCGTGCTGCTGGACAATTTCTACTGCAACGGCGTGCTCAGCGCCGACGGCCATCAGTGGTGCAATGAGGGGTATGTGGCCGACTACCTCGAGAAGAGCTTTGGGGGCTTCCCCCGCAGCTATCCCTACGAAGGGGAGGACGCGCTTGCCTTTGCGCCAAACGGGTTCATCTGGGATGCGGTGCTGGCCAAGGGACTGACCTTCCGTGACTACGGCGAATTTGTCGCGGCAAAGATTGATCCCCCGTCGGCCACGTGGGACGACGTAAACCGCGACCTGCTGACGGGCGAAAACAGGGTGAGTGTGCGCGCCACGGCACAACTCCACACGCTGGAACCGTACCTTTGCCCCACCTACACCGGATTTCCGCTAAAAGTCTCCGACGCGTACCGGACGCGGGAATTCATGAAAGAGTTTCGCGCATACGAGGAAAAGGGCGAACTGCCCAATTTCATCATCATGCTGCTTCCGGGGGACCATACGGCCGGAACGAGGCCCGGCATGCCCACGCCGCGCGCCTGCGTTGCCGACAACGACTACGCCTTGGGGCAAATCGTGGATGCGGTCAGCCACAGCAAGTTCTGGTCGGAGACAGCCATCTTCGTGGTGGAGGACGATCCCCAGGCGGGGCTCGACCACGTGGACGGCCATCGGACCGTGGCGCTATGCATCAGTCCTTACACCAAGCGTGCATGTGTGGACAGCACGTTCTACAACCAGACGGGCATGCTGCGGACCATGGAGCTTATTCTCGGGCTTGGGCCCCTGAACCAGATTGACATGGCCTCGACGCCCATGCTCAATGCGTTCACGGACAAACCCGACCTTTCACCCTATACAGTTTGTCCCAACCGGATCCCCCTGGATGAAATGAATCCGGCCATGACCTCTCTCAAGGGCAAACAGCGGTATTGGGCAGAACAGTCGGTGCGGTTGCCGCTGGACGATGTGGACGAGGCGGATGAGGACACGCTGAACCGGATTCTCTGGCACGCCACAAAGGGGTATGACACGCCGTACCCCAAACTGGCACAGGCCAAACGCGGGAAGAGTCCGGAGGACCGGTAGGCGGATGGGAGGCATGGGAAGGATTGAAATGGGATTTATGAGAGGCACTCGGTCATTGCGAGCCTCAGACCGCCTACGGCGGGGATTCGCTGCAGAAAGGACTGAGGGGACTGGGAGGTCTTGGGCCTTGATGCGCAATCCTTGCGGGCTGTCACGAAGAGAGTGTCCTCGGACGCCGGGTATCAACAAGACGGGGTTCGTCGTTCGCACCGCTTGTTCGGGTACCCCAACGGGGTTCTTGTCATTACCCACAAGTTTTGGGTGTGGGAAGAACGACCCCGTAGGTTTTGGCACAGCCCGTTGTCCGGCCTCTTTGATTGGCCCCGGAGGGGCCATACAACAATAGCCACGGGTGGAGCGAAGCGGAACCCGTGGTAAACGGACGAAATGCATACCGTCCCCGCAGGGGGCGAACAAACCGGGGCCACGCGTATCGACATCTTGTACGCCCCCTTCGGGGACGAAAACGTTTTGCACTGTTGACCACGGGTTCCGCTTTGCTCCACCCGTGGCTATTGTTGTGTGACCCCTTCGGGGCCAATAACACAGCGTCTCCTTTCGCATACGCAGGTTACGCGGTCTCGGTTTTGGCGGCCTTGTCGAGCGCGTATTTCTCGACACCCATTTCGCGCAGTTTAAACTTCTGGATCTTGTTGGAGACGGTCAGGGGGAATTCTTCGACGAACGCGACATAGTAGGGAATCTTGTAGTGGGCGATCTTGCCCTTGCAGAACTCCTTGACCTCGTCCGCGGTCAGTGACGGATCTTTGGGGATGACCCATGCCGAGACCTGCTCGCCAAAATGAATGTCCGGCAGGCCGACGACCTGGACATCGTAGATTTTGGGATGGGTCAGCAGAAACTCTTCGATCTCGCGGGGGTAGATATTTTCGCCGCCCCGGATGATCATGTCCTTGATGCGGCCGGTGATGCGGTAGTAGCCGGCAGGGGTGCGCGTGGCAAGGTCGCCCGTGCGCAGCCATCCTTCCGGCGTGATGGTGAGCGCGGTCGCGCCGGGGTCTTTGTAGTATCCGAGCATGACCCCGTGGCCGCGCGCCCACAGTTCGCCCGGTTCG
>CALDSM010000225.1 GCA_937923585.1 uncultured bacterium | reverse complement strand
GCGTGCCGCACACGCTGCTGACCTTTGCCGGACTTACCATCGGCCGGACCGGGGTCAACCTGGGCGGCCTCAGCTGGAGCGAGCAAATCAACACGTCCAGCCCCGCGGTCGGCGCGTCAAATCTGGGCCGCGCGTTTCTCGGCCGTTCGGTGCTCTACGATGCGCTGAATCTGGATGAGGCGGTGGACGCCGTTGTGGCCACCCCCGTTGAACGGGCCTGCCATTTCGTGCTGGCAGACGGGCGCAACCACCGGCGCGGCGTGCTGATCCAGTCCACCCCCGGCGCGGCACCGGTGGTCACCTACAACCGGTCCGGGGATTTCACCACCGCTGCGCCGACGCTTTCCGGCATGGTTTACCAGGCCAGTCCGGCCCTTGGCGCGGGATACAAGGCGGCTGTCCAGAGTCTTTGGGACAACTTCAGCGCAAGCACCTTCTTTGCCCTTGCCGCAAACTCCTCCGTGGCACTGCCCACACCCACTGCCGCAATCAATCAGTTAAACGCGGTTTACACGTGCAGCGAAGCCTCGTTGGGTGTCGGCTTCAGCTTCGCCGTCGGCTCCCAGATGGCTTTGAATCAGAGCCCCGTGGTGTTTGACATGCAGCAGCTGCTGCCGTAAGACAGACCCTTTGCCGCCGGGGCCGCAGCGCCAATGCGTGCTGCGACCCCGGTTCTGTTTTTGGAGGGGGATGGCCGGTTTGGACCGGTTCTTGCGAACTGGGCGGGCCGCGGACAAGCGCGTGCGGAATGTGGCACGGACGAACACGGCACAGTCCCCCACACCCACCCGCAGGCAATCTTGAACGCACATGGGGTATCATGGAGTCCACGGTCAGGCTCTCACATGACGCATAAGCCTTTGTTCAAACCAAACATGCATGGAAGGAAGCGCCAACAATGAACCTCGTTCTCTGGTCATTCTGTTCTTTATCGCTGCTTTCCGCCATTGATTCGGGTGACGTGCAGGTGACGGTGTCGCCGCCTTGGACGGTGGTTCTTGCCGTGCCCGCAAAGGACGGGGCTGCGGTTACGCAGCAGGTCACGGTGGACCCGCCCGACGCTGTGGCGATGCGCGACGAGAAGCATGACGCCCTGCCCGTGTGGGACCTGAACGCACCGAGCATTTTCCGCGGGGCGCGCCTCGACCAGATGACCACGGCCGAGTGTTCGGCGGTGGGAACCCTGGTGCCCGGCACGGTGCGCATCAAGCCCGGTGTTGGCGATGCCGTCGCCTATGCGGAAGGCAGGGACTATGCATTGGACCCGTTCTGGGGCCGTTTCGGCAGGGTGGAGAACAGCACCATTCCCGAGGGCCAAGCGGTGTTTGTGGACTACACCTGTGTCAAGCAGCGCCTCGACAGCGTGGTGCTGGATGTTTCGGGCAAAGCTGCGGTGCGCCGGGGTACTCCCGCCATGGGCGTGGTGCTGCCGCCTGAACTCCAGCCGGGGGACAGGCCCGTGGTGAATGTCTGGATTCCGGGCCCCATGGATGCGCTCAGCGAGGAGAATCTGTTTCCGGTCACGCCGGGCCTGAAACCAGCCCTGCCCGAGTCTTCCGACGCCGCGGAGAAGCTGCTGCCCAACACGCTGCACAAGCTGCGTTCGGGCGAAAGACTGACACTGGTCGCCTGGGGTGACAGCGTGACCGAAATGCGCGTTTGGCAGCACCAGTTTGTGGCCCGGTTAAAAGAGCGTTTCCCGAAAGCCGACGTCAATCTGGTCACGGCGGCGTGGGGAGGGCGGGGAAGCCGTGACTATCTGGAGGCGCCCTCCGGGGGGGCCAAAGACTTCGTGCGCGACGTGCTCGATGCCAAGCCGGACGTGGTGGTCATGGAATGGGTGAACGACGCCTATCTGGACGAGGCCGGCGTGCAGACCCATTACGGCGGCATCCTGTCGCGGCTACGCGGCGCCGGGGCGGAGGTCATTATTCTCACGCCGCACCTGGTGCGTCCGGACTGGATGGCCATGGACACGCTGAAGTACGACGAGGACCCACGTCCCTATGTGAAGGGACTGCGCCGCTTCGCGGCGGAGAACGGCGTGGCGCTGGCCGACGCGAGCAGGCTTTGGTGCCAGTTGTGGCGGCGCGGCATTCCCTACCTGTCCACGCTGGAGAATTCGATTAACCATCCTGACAAGCGCGGGCACGCGCTGTTTGCGGACGCGCTGATGGGCCTGTTTCCGGAGAAATGAGCGGGGCGCCGGACCTGCTTTACACGGACGGACACGGACGAACACAGACCGACACGGACGTGGACCGCGCCGTGGAAGACAAGAACGGCGCAAGACCGGTGATAGAAGATTGAGGTTGGTGCGGGCACCCATTTCCGATGCGGGGCTTTTTTCGTGTACGCTCAGTTATGGGCGGAAACGGGCGTCAGTCCGCTGGGGCCTTTCCGTTGCGGATTGCGGTTTAGGGTGAACGACTGAGGAGAATCGAAGATCATGAAGCGAATTGGTGCGCTGGGAATGGTGGTTGTGATTGCGGGGGTCGGCGTGTGTCTGACCGAGGCCATAATGGCGGCGGAGCCGACCGGCTTTCTGCCGGGCCAGCGGGTACTCTTGGACGCGCACAACTGTTATCCGTACAAGACGCTTTACGCGGATCGGGTGACGCGGGCGCTGGCCACGGGTACGCCGCTTGGCATTGAAATGGACCTGGCGTGGTGCGCGGTTCCGGATCCCGCGAAGGCCCGGGTTGTTGTGGTGCATGGCAAGGACTCGGTGGGAAATGAGCCGACACTGCGCGAGTACTTCTTTGAAAACGTAAGGTCCGTTGTTGAAGCGGCATGGAAAGAGGGCAACAAGGGCAAATGGCCGCTGATTACGCTGAACATCAACGATCTGCGCGGCGATGACCCCGCCTTTGCGCCTGCCGTGTGGAACCTGCTCGGTGAGTATGAATCCTGGCTTTGCACGGCGGTCAAGACGGACAA
This sequence comes from uncultured bacterium, assembly GCA_937923585.1. Lineage (GTDB taxonomy): Bacteria > Hydrogenedentota > Hydrogenedentia > Hydrogenedentales > CAITNO01 > CAITNO01. Next base: position 4,380 of record CALDSM010000225.1, on the reverse strand, counting down.
CCCCGCCGATGTGTCCCCCCTGGACGTCAAGCCGGTGCTGGTGCTGACGAGCGGCGAGGACAAGGCGGTCAAGGCCTTTTATGACAGCGTGCCGGTGGGCGGTAAACTGCGTTTGTTCGGCGGTGCGGTGAGCGGTGCGCCGTCGAAGGAGGCTCAGGAATCGTTCGAGGCCCCGGATTTGACCAAAGTGCTGCCCGAGAAGGCGTCGAATTTCCGGCGCTGGTGGAATCATTCCTGGCAGGACATCGAAAAGGAGGGTCAGCGGAAGGCGGGCGAGTGGACGACGCAGGAGGCCTCGCGCCTCAAAGCTTTTGTGGATTATGCGCACAAGATGGGGTACTGGGTGCGCTTCTACACCCTGAACGGTCACGGGGCGATGGAAACCATGAACGGCTGGGGGCCGGGATACAATTTCGGCTCGCTTGATGCCGTGAAAATCCGCTGGAAGGCTGCCGCCGAAGCGGGCGTGGACTTCATCGCGACCGACCAGTATGAGGCGTTTTCAGACTTTCTGAAGACGTTGAAGTAATGCAGGCGGGCGTGGCTATGCGCACCCCGGCCCGGTTCCTACTTTTCGGCAATCAGGGTTGACAGCATGGGGGGTTGAGCATAGCCCATGGCGAGATGGGCCACATCGTGGCGGTAGAGCGGGTCCTGCATCAGGCACGGGCGGCGGTCCCGGGCCGGCATGGTGGTGGTGTAGATGCGCAGTTCACCGGGCAGGGCCGTGATGATCTCCTCGCGCCAGTCGCCGAGCATGTCGGCCCACGCGATTTGCGCGCCCTCCAAGGGCTCGAAACAGGTCTCACTGGTTTCAAACTTGTAGACGCGTGAACCGGCCGCGAGTTCCCGCTGCGGGTCGGCGTCCCAATAGGCGCTGCGCGCGGAAGTGCCCAGGTCGCAGGTGTCCTCGCGCGCGAGCAGTTCGCCCGAGGCGGCATGCAGCCAGCGGCGGGGCTTGTCCTTTGGCATGGCCGATTCGCCGCTGTAGCATTCCAGGCCCGGGTGGCGGGCGTCTATGTCGGCACACAGCCCCGTGCCGTGAACGTGCCAGGTGTGTTCGGCCAGGCCCCAGAGCATGGCGCCGGTTCGGGCGTCCATCATGCAGGTTCCGTCCTTTTCGCGCTCCACCCGTTCGCCTTCAATGCCGTAGTAAATTTCCAGACCCGGATGGGCGGGGTCTATCTCACCCAGATAAGAATGGTCCGGATGGCCGAGGCCGGTCGCCCACAGGCTTTTGCCGTTGTCGTCCAGCATGCATGAGCCCAGCAGCACCTCGTCGCGCCCGTCGCTGTCCACGTCGGCGCAGTGCATGAAATGGGCGCCCTGTCCCCAGTACTCCTTCGGCTGGCCGACATTGGTCCAGGTCCATACCTGCTCCAGCGTGCCGTTGCCGTACCGAAAGGCCGCCACATGCATGTCCTCGTAGGTGCCGCGGGCCATAATGATGTGCGGACGCTTTCCATCGAGGAAAGCCGCGCCGAGCTGATTGCGGCTGGACAGCTTGTAGACCTCCAGCCGCGGCAGCCAGGGCACCCGCGTGATTTCCTCACCCGTCATCCCGTTCAGGATCGAGAGGTACTCGGGGCTTTCGCGCACACGCCCGTCCTCGCTGCGCGGATCGCCCTCGCCGGTCTTCACCGCGACTTCCGCCTTGCCGTCGCCGTCGAAATCGTACACGAGATAGGGCGAATACCAGATACCCTGTTCGACGGACCAGCCCAGGTCCTTCTCCCAGAGAAAGGTGCCGTCCTGGAGAAAGGCCTCAAGTTTGTAGGTGCCCGGGCTGCGGTTCCAGTATGAGTTGCCGGGGTCCACGTTGGCGTCGGGCTGCTTGAGGACGAAATCATAACTTCCGTCCCCGTCGAGGTCGCCCAAGCCCACCTTCTGGACGGTGTAATCGCCGTTGAGTTTGATGGACTGACAGGGGGTCGCCTGCGCGCCCGCCTTCACGGTTGCCTTGTTCGAGGTTCCCTGCGGCATCTTGTACAGGAGCGGCTCGACCCAGTAGGTCTTGTCTTTGTCGGCGGGGGCTGTGCCGTCCACGAAATCGGTCGTTTGCTCAACGGGTGATTCATTCAGTTTCTCGCCGGGGCCGTTGTCCACCGAGCGGTACACATTGAACGCCAGCTCCGGGAAGTCGCCCTTGAAGAGCCGCCATCCGAGATAGACGCGGTTGTCCGCCAGCGGCATGGCGACCAACCCGCGGTCCAGGCACTCCTCCTGGCGTTGCACGCCTGCGGCGTCGGCCAAACGCGTCCGGACGGGCAAAGGCAGCCGTGCCGCGCCCGGCTTGGCCTCCACCAGGAAGTAGGCCTCGGCGCGCCCGCACCCGCATTCCCCGCCGCGGCGCTCCTGCATGGCGTCATGCAGTTGCCACAGTTCGTCGGGGTCCTGGCTGACGAGACAGTCCACCGCCTTCTTCTTGGCTTCCACTGCCGGGGCAATGTCCACATACACGTCGGGCCGGAAGCTCAGGGACTGGGTGTCGGTGAGCACCTCAAAATAGTAGAGCGACCAGCCGCCCTCATGCCGGTAGGCCTGCCAAGCCAGCGCGCCGACCACCTGGTGGTTGGGATGGGTGTCCAGGGGCCAGTGGGCAATTACGATGTCGGGATTGACGCCGGCGAGCCAGTCGTTGAACTGCTTTGCCGTTGCGGCATCGTTTGTGAGCGTGGCCATGTCGTAGGGAAAGAAGTGGGGCGTTGCACCCAGGATCGCGGCGGCGGCCGTTGACTCGCGCCGCCGCACCGTGTCCTCCGGTTCGCCGTTGAGCTTGCGGTCGCCGCGGAAGGTGGCGGCATAGGCCAGGATGACCTCGTGCCCCGCCTGCGTCAATTGCGCCACGAGGCCTCCCGCGCCGGTTTCCGGGTCGTCGCAGTGCGCCCCGAAAACGACCACGCGCAGTTTCCCGTCTGCCGGTGCGGCGGCGGAAAACCGTGCAGGCAGCAGAATGGAAACAAGCACAGCCGCCAACACCAACCGTGTTCTCATCGTGACAGATCTCCCATGAAGGGGCCGGTCCCCGTTGGCCCGTGATTTCAGTCCGGTTCAAGTCTAGCATTGCACCGGACGCGCGCGCACCTCCTGAAACGCCGATGGCGGCAGTCACTGCGGCCGCTGCCGGCATGCATGCGGGTCGCGCATTTGACCTGCACGGGGGTATGCCACTATAACTTGAGACATCGGGCGCGTTTTGCACCGATGAAACCGGTTGCCAGGGTGCAGGCCATGTACGGACACGACAACACAGCAATGAAAGTGATCGTGGTGGTTGGGGTGGCGACGATAATCCTGCTCTTCGTTCTGGCGCTGGTGATGAAAAGGTCACTCAAGCCCGATCCGAGCGAGCTGGTGCGTGTCATAGAGTCGCAATCCCCCTTTGACCAGGCGCGGGCCTGGCAGCATCTGGAGTTCATTGTCGGCCTCGGCCCGCGTCCGGCGGGGTCGGAAAAGGCGGCGGCGCTGCGCCAGTACATTGCCAATGCGCTTTCGGGGGCCGGACTGACCGTGCGGGAGCAGGCCTTCGAGGCGAAAACGCCCGCGGGGCCGAAGTCCATGGTGAACCTCATCACGGAGATCAAAGGGGCGCGCAGGGACATCATCCTTCTCACCAACCATTACGACACGAAACTGTTCGACAAATTCGTTTTCGTAGGCGCGAACGACGGCGGGTCCACCACGGCGTGGATGCTGGAAATGGCCCGGGCGCTGAAACCGAGGGCGGGCACGGGATACACCCTTTGGCTGGCCTGGCTGGACGGTGAGGAGTCCATTGGGAAGTGGAGCCGGGAGGACAGTCTCTACGGCAGCCGCGCGCTGGTGGCGCACCTGAAGGAAACGGGGGAACTGGCGCGGGTCCGCGCCGTGATTAATGTGGACATGATTGGCGACGCGTACCTGGGCATCAAGCGAGACCCCGACGCGCCGGCATGGCTGCTGAACCCCGTGTGGGACACGGCCCGGCGTTTCGGCTACACGCAGCATTTCAGCATCGCGGCCCAGCAGGTTGAGGATGACCACGTCCCGTTCCGCGAGGCGGGCATACCGGCTCTCGAGATTATTGACTTTTCCTACGGCGGCACGCTGGTACACCACGCCATGAACTGGCATACCGCCCAGGACACGCTGGACAAACTGCGCCCGGAGAGTTTGAAGGCTGTCGGGGATGTCATCTATCATTCCCTTCCGGTGATTGAGGCTCAGGCGGACAAGCAGGGGACACAGCCCGTTTCATGACGGAAACCCGACAGGACAGCCTTCCGTGGCTGGATGACGCGTCCCGGACCGACATCCGGCACGCCGTGGAGGCGTTGTACCGTGTTCACGTGCTCATGGGCGCCCTGACCGACCTGGACGCGTTGCTGGTGCGCATAGATC
>CALDSM010000224.1 GCA_937923585.1 uncultured bacterium | reverse complement strand
CGGGCACGGCGAAAGCGTTGGGCTGGTCCGGTTCGGCGGCCACTTCGAGGGCGTAGGGGAGCGGCGGCACTTCCGGGTGGGCGGTCATCCGTTCGAGCAAAGGTTTCCAGCGGGCGGCCTCTTCCGCCGACCCCACCGGGGCAAATGCACCCAAATGGAGCGTTGAAAAGATACGCGCCTCGCGTTCCGGGGAAATGTTTTCCACGATCTTATCCGCGATGCGGGTGACGGCGAAATACAGCAACAGGCCGCAGGCCACCAGCACGGCGCAGAGTTGAAGCGTGTCGCGCATCATCCCCCGAACCGGAGCGCTTGCCTCCGCGGCGTTGCCCAGGGGCCGCGCGACGAATTTCATCGCCCGTCCGGTTCCCGCCGGTAACGGATGGCCGTGCCCGAGGCCATCAGTTCCACGGCGCCGATGCTGTTCCGGTCTGAACCTGCCTTTGCGCCGGAGATGCTGCTGGTGTCCAGGCGCAGGTTTACGATGATGTCCGCGCCGCCCGCGACCGCCGCTTCCTTCAGCCGCAGCACCGCCTCGCGCCGGGCGCGGTCGAGCAGGGTCTCGTAGGAGCGGATGTTGCCGCCGAAAAAGTTGCGTATGGACATGGCAAAGCGCTTGAAGTAGTCAATCGAGATGACCACCGACACACTCTCCATCCAGGCACCCTCCACCGTGCGGCCGACATCCCATTCCCGGCTGGGGATGGCGGGCAGGCCCGCGTGCAGTTCCTCGCGGCGGCGAATGCTCTGGTAATGGCGAAGCTCATTGCGTTTGCCCACGGTCAGACCGATGAGCACCAGCATCACGAAGACCGCAAATTTTACCAGACTGCCGTAATCAGACATGGTCGGGGAATTCCACAAACACGGCCGTGCCGTAGGCGTACAGTTCCGCCGCGCCCTGCGCCACCGCCGACGTGGAGAACCGGACGTTGACCACCGCGTTGGCCCCCAGCGCCTCCGCCTGCTTCACCATGCGCTCCACCGCCTGTTTGCGCGATTCCTGGAGCAGTTCGGTGTAGCCCTTCAGCTCGCCGCCCACGATGTTTTTCAACCCCGCCATGAGGTCGCGGCCGACGTGCTTCGCCCGCACGGTGCTGCCGGACACCAGCCCGTAATGCTCGCGGATGGTCATGCCCGGCACCTGCTCAATGTTTGTGAGAATCATCCAACCGTCCTCCTGTTTCCCTTTGTGTCAGCCCCATGGCCTGACAGCGGCATTTTGCGGCACACCAATACTCCCCATGATAGGACAACCATCGGGACCAGTCAATATTCTGACACGGGCGGTTTCCTCCCGCCTCAACTCACGAACAGTCCGGCGATCACCGCAAAGGCCTGGTTTACCGGGGCATTGCCCTGCGCCGAATACTTCAAGAAGTCCACATGGCCGTCCATGTAAAGCACGTTGGAGCCGCCCGGGACGTGGTTGAAGAATTCCGGCTTCGTTGCCGTCACATCCCACATTATCGGCAGGGCGCTCTGCGCCGTCGCACCCGCCCCGGCATTGTTGATGTCGGTGATTAGAAAGCGTTCCGCGCCCTCTTTCAGCCGGTAGATCGTCGTGCCGCCGCCGTTGCCCGCGTTGACGTTGCCGCCGAACATGTCAATCACGTCTGTGATGTCGTTGTCCATGGCGGCGAAGCCCACCTCGTAGCTGACCGGTCCGCTGCCCTGCACCGAGTTGGCGTAATCGGAATCCATGAAGAGGCGTTTGGCGAAACCGGCAATCTGGTGCGGCACGGTCGTGCCCGGCACCAGGGCGCCCACATCAACGTTCAAGGCGCCCAGCAGCGTGCTCACCAACTGCGCGTCTATGCCCGCGTCCGTGCCGTTGCATTTGTCGAACACCCAGCCGAAATAGCTGTACGCGGTGCAGACGTGGTACCACAGGGCTATTGGCTGGCCCGTATGGGCGGTGTCGTCGGGATGATATTTCAGGAGCTTGCTCGGCTTTCCCGGCTTGTCTTCGTACCAGAGATCCGATTCTTTGAGACTGGCTGACGAGGGACACACAAAAATCTTCGGGTCCGTCAGGTACTCGGGATAGACCGAGTAGGCGCAGGGCATTGCCAGGAACCCCCGTGTGGTCGCGGGCGGCTGGTGTTGCGCCGGGGGAAACTTTCCGCCGCTCTCGCCGCTGTACATCTTGTAGACGAGTCCAAACTGCTTGAGATTGTTGGCGCAGCTTGAGCGGCGCGCCGCCTCCCGTGCCCGCGCCAGCGCGGGCAGCAGAATGGCCGCCAGAATTCCGATGATGGCAATGACCACCAACAGTTCGATCAGCGTGAATCCTTTGTGTGCTTTCATGGCTCCCGTCTCCTGTTGAAATTGCATGGCTACTACTCAACCATGTTTCAATGTAGCACTTTGGTTTTCCGTATTCAATGGATTTCCTGCATTTTCACGGATTGCCGCATTGGGCTTTTTTGAACGCGCCAAACCGCCGAGACGGGTGATGCGCCGGCGGCAGGCCGCGCACTGCAATCATTCCCCATACTGCGCTACAATCCTTCCGCCGCGCAGGCGCATTGGAGGACAACCGAGATGATCATGCATGCTCTCCCTTTGATACTGGCCGGACTGGGCGCTTTGGGCCAGGATACCGATTTTGCCGCAGCCGGGCACCGGAGCGACTGGTTGCACCATCCGGTCTATGGCGACCCGTCTTTCGACCGTTTTGAGCGGCTTCCGGGCAATCCCATTTACCGGGGCGCTCCGCCCTATGAATGGCCGGTAAACGGCTTCTTCTTTGAAGATCCCCAAAGCGGCGACTGGTTTGTCTATATCGGCCTGTATGCGAAGAACTACGCCATGCTGGAAGACCGGAGCATGCGCTGCGTGGTGAGCCGTTCCCGGGACCATGGGGCCACCTGGGAACAATTGGGCTGTCCGTTTCCGGACGAACCCTTCCGCTTTGACCCGGACACCTCCCCCGTGGGCCATGCGCCCGATGTGACTGTGCTCTATGCCGACGGCCGCTATCACATGATCTACGACTGGGCCACGGCGGACACCCGCTGGGAGACGGCGGCCAATCCCCCCGCGCCCGCGGACAGCGGGGTTGGCTATGCCTGGGCCGAGCGGCCTGAAGGGCCGTTTGTCCGCACATCGCCGGCCGTGTACCGCACCGGAAAGAGTCCGCTGCGGATGGACAAGTACCGGCGCGGCTATGCCGCCAGCATCGTGAAGCGCGACCGCGACTGGATGGTCCTGTTCATGATGGACTCGGGCCCCCATTTCGGCTGGGCACTCTTCGGCACCACGGCGGAGAAGCCCGAGAGCCCCTATTCCGACCCGGTGCCCCTGCGCACCGTGGAGGGCGACTATTTTCATCCCCCGCTGATGGAGTTCTTCCCCGCGTTTCAACACGACGGCTATGTCTATGCGCCGGCGACCTCGGTGGCGCTCAACCGTGACTTCCAATGCATCTTTCGTGCCCCCACGGAAAGCGCACACCAGTCGGAAGCTTGGGAGCTCCAGCAATGCGGCTCCGTATGGCATGCCGAGCCCGTGCCCAACGAGTACTATGGCATCTGGGGCCAAACCTTCACCGGCTTTGTGGACAAGACCGGCAGTTTCAATGTCATGTTTCCCTCGCGCGACCCGGAGGGAATGGGCACGATCAACCTGGCGCGGCGGCCCTGGAGCCAGCCTTACCGCGAGCAGGGATTTGTGCTCAACGGCCATCAGGGGACCAGCATCACGCTGCTTAAGAAGAACTACTCCGCCTTTGAACTGGCGGCCAAGGTGAAGTACAGCGGAGAGGTTGCCCTGCTCTGGGGATACAACGCGCCGCTTGGGCCGGACAAGCCTGCGGCGGACGCCACACTGCACCGGCTGTCCCTGACGCGTCATCACGCGCTAATGCTGACGAGCGACACGTGGCGCATCACAAAAACCGGAGAGACTCCCTTCCCGGAGGTGATCGCATCCGGAAAACTGGCCGCTCCCGCGGAATACCTCTCTTTGAGCCTTTCCGCCACGGGGGACGGCGTGTTGAACATCAACACTGCAACCGTCTGGAAGGGTGGCCTTGAAGCTGTCTCAGGAGCCCTTGGCCTGACGGTCGCAAAGCACAGTCACCTGCAGGTAAACAACTTCTACCTTGCCGGAGAAACCGGTCCTGGTGCAATCCCTTATCTGTATACGGACGCCATTCTCGGCGCCGGTTCCGCCAATGAGACCTGGAACAAGACCGAGGATGCACGTTTCCGCTATGGGGTCGGCGCCGTGTCCCTCAAGCCGGGTGCCAGGGCAAAATGGAATGTCGAGGGCGCCAAGCTCGAACTCTGGGCACCCACAGGCCCGGACTATGGCACGGGCACGCTGGTTGTGGACGGCGTTAAGCAACCGCCCGTAGACTTCCATGCCGACGCGCCGCAGTCCTCCCGCCTGGTATGGACCAGTACGGATTTGGCCGACGGCCCCCATGCCATTGCGCTTGTCGCGGGGGACACATCGGTACCGCTCGACTCGCTTTCAGCAACCACGCGCGGCGAATAACAGGCACGCCCGCGGCGCCATCCTGCTCGGAAGGCTGGCGGCCAACAACGGCGACTGAACTAGCGAAAAATGGGGACTGACTCGCCTTTCGGTAGTTTGAAAGGCGTGTCTGTCCCCGCTTTTCCAGCCGTCCCGTGTCAGTGTACGTGTAGGCGGTCTGCTGCCCGTTCGGTCCGTCATGGTCTGAATATGTCCCGGCGTCTCGCAGGCTCTCTTCTTTCACATCCTGTGACAGTATGCACAATATTAATACATAACAGTGGAAGCGTCCCTCATTTCCCCTATAGGGGAAGCGTCCCCTCATTTCCTAATGGAAGGTTTTTCAACAGGCCCAGCGTCCCTAATATCCTACCTCTTAGTATACCCCTTCCTCGAATGATAGCGCGCCATTGTACAAAGGATGAACAGGCAATTCGTGAACAGCACAGCAATCCACGTCATAACAGATACCTGTGAGCAATCCCACAATGGCGCCTCCCCAAAGGTAAATGTGAACTCATTGAACAAGAAGATGATCCCAAGGGCCTCCGCTGTGCTTGTGGCACACAATATGACAACGAGGTAGACCGCCGTACACAAACATAACATGAGCGGTGAAGAATCGTATAACAGAAAGATCACAATTAAAGACAAAGCCTGAAGATAACGTAGGGATGTCTCACGCTTTACCGACGAGAGTCCGGGGACTATATGAGTCAAGGCGTTCCTTGAACGTGACATTCTGTGTTGAAGTCCTTTCATGACCCCATCTTGCAGCGTTCGAAATCGAGCTGACAGCCTTTCATGTTATTCTGGTGCAGGTCTTCTTCATGGTGACGAAGACGTCCTGTACCCGCTCGACACGCCATAGCGGGTCCTGCTGCACAGGCTGGTACACAGGCTCCCATACAAAGGGGCCAGCCTATTGTTGCTGCTGCACAGAGAATGGTGCATGACGCTGCGCAAGCCGCGCCCACCTGAATATAGCAATTATATTGGTGTGTATTAATGGTGTCCGTTCTGTTCTCATGTCTTCGCATCTCCTTCCTGAGGCAGTCCGAAAGGGCATCGCCGCAACACTCAAGCCCCAAGGGATCTTTCAACAGAAGCGGCTCCCCCCAGACATACGCATACATATTCGGCCCGTCCACCATCCCCAGCGGGTCGCGGGTGGTCCATCGGG
>CALDSM010000223.1 GCA_937923585.1 uncultured bacterium | reverse complement strand
GAGATCTGATCGTGACTGGAGTTCAGACGTGTGCTCTTCCGATCTTGATGGCGGTGAGAACGCGCTCTTTCGGGGTCATGGGGTGAGCTCCATTCCATTCCTGTCTTTCAATGCCAAACGCTCTCCGCAGTATATCGGGCGGAGCCGCGCAGCGCCACCACACGGGCGTTCTTTCTGAAGGCGGCGCTATAATTGAGAAATTTTTCTCGATTGTGCTATACTACCCGCGCATGGAAGCAGGCACGCATTTTCATGCTTTCTCCAAAACAACCAGGGAACAACGGCGATGCACGTGTTTCATAAAACAGGCGCGAGAATCTGGGTGCTGGCCGCACTGGTGCTGCTGGCATCGCATGGTGCACTGGCAGGCGAAGCGGTGGTGGAGGCCGGCACGCAGGGGGGCGCGTCCGCGAATTGGATGACAACGCTGTTTACGGGCGATTCGAGCGCCGCGTCCATCATCATTCTGGCGTTGGCGGCGGCGGCGGGAATAGCCCTTGGGTCGTTGAAGCTGTACGGCATCAGCCTGGGCATTGCGGGTGTGCTGTTTTCCGGCCTGATCTTCGGCCATTTCGGACTGACCATCAACCCGCGCATCCTGGAGTTCACCCGGGAGTTTGGGCTGATTCTGTTTGTGTACAGCATCGGCATTCAGGTGGGGCCGGGCTTTCTCGCCTCGCTCCGGCGCGAGGGGCTGCCGCTCAATCTCATGGCGGCGGGCGTGGTGCTGCTGGGCGCGGTGATCACCGTGCTCATCAGCCGCTTTGGAGGTGTGGAACTGCCGGCCGCCGTGGGCATGTTCTCCGGCGCCACCACCAACACACCCAGCCTCGCGGCAACGCAGTCCGCTCTGATGGAACTGCCCGGCTACACGGAGGAAATGGGCAAGCTTCCCGGACTGGGCTATGCCGTGTCCTATCCCTTTGGCGTGGTGGGCATTATTATCGCCATGCTGCTGACGCGCGCGGTTTTTCGCATTGACAGGCGCAAAGAGGCTGAACAGCACCGGCAGCGCCAATCGGCCGGAACGTCGCGCCTGACCCGGATAAACATAGAGATCACCAACGAGAATATTGACGGCATGCCCGTTGCCGACCTTCCGCTGTTGGAAAAGGGGGACATGGTGGTGTCCCGCGTGATTCATGAGGGAACGATATCGGTGGCCAGCCCGGACACGCGCCTCTCCTTGGGCGATGTCATTCTGGCGGTCGGTTCGCCGAAGGAACTGGAGGACTTGCGCGTGTTGGCGGGCAAAAAAAGCGCCACAGACCTCACCAGTTTTCCCTGTGCCGTCACCTCCCGGCAGTTCATCGTGACCAACAAGAAGGTGCTGGGCAAGCGCATCAACGAACTGGGCCTGGTGGAAACGGTGGGGGTCCGCATCACGCGGGTGCGCCGAAACGACGTGGAACTGGCCGCTGTGGGCGGCCTGAGACTGCAGTTCGGCGACGCGCTTCTGGTGGTGGGAACCCCCGAGGCGCTGCTGGCCGCGGAGAAGGTTCTGGGCAATTCCGTGAAGAAACTGAACCATCCGGAAGTCATCCCACTATTTGTGGGCATCGTCCTGGGCGTGCTGCTGGGCAGCCTGCCCATCCACATTCCCGGCGTGCCTGCCGCGGTGAAACTGGGCCTGGCCGGCGGTCCGCTCATTGCGGCCATCGTGCTCAGCAGAATCGGCCGCATCGGGCCCATGGTCTGGTACATGCCGGTCAGCGCCAACCTCATGCTGCGCGAACTCGGCATTGTGCTCTTTCTTGCCTGCGTGGGGCTGAAATCGGGCGACCGATTCGTGGCCACGCTCACCCAGGGCGACGGCTTGTACTGGATGGCGCTGGGCACCCTGATCACGCTGGTGCCCCTGCTGCTGGCCGCGCTGGCCGGGCGCATCTTCCTCAAACTGAATTTCATGACCCTCTGCGGCCTGCTCTCCGGTGGAATGACCGACCCGCCCGCCCTTGCCTTCGCCTGTTCGATGAACGAATCGGACGCGCCCATGGTCTCCTACGCCACCGTCTATCCGCTTACCATGATCCTGCGCGTGCTGTGCGCCCAGGCCATGGTGCTGCTGTTCATGTAGCCGGGGCACGAGCCGTGGCCGTAGGCCGTAGGGTGCGTGAAGTGTTGCGAAGCAACACGGAACGCACCGTTCCCCCGCCTCACGGTGCTACATGCCGACGGTGGGTTGCGTTTCGCTTCGCGAAACTCCACCCACCCTATAGAATATTCACCACAGAATCTTCAAGGAAATCAATGCATTTCCTGGCCGCCGGTGACATTGATCGCCTGGCCGGTCATGTAGCCCGATGCGTCGCTCGCGAAGAACACCACCACGTTGGTTACGTCGCGGTATTCGCAGGGCCGCTTCATGGGCACCTGGTCAATGTACTTCTGCCGCACCTGCGCCTCGGTGATGCCCTGGGTGGCGGCGTACTGCTTGAACAGGCTGTTCACCCACAGGGGGGAATTGAGCAGGTTGCCGGGACAGATGGAATTCACCCGGATGCCGCGCTCGGCAAACTCAAGCGCCAGACTCTGCGTCACGCCGATCCCACCGAATTTTGCCGCGGCGTAGGCGCTGTTCTTGAAACTGCCCTTCTTGCCCGACTTGGAGTTGATCTGAATGATCGAGCCGCCGCCGTTCGGCAGCATGACCCGGGCCGCCTCGCGTGCGCAGAGGAAATAGCCCGTCAGGTCCACGTCAATCACCTTGCGCCATTTGGCCGCGTCAAACTCAACCGAGTCACCCGCAATCAGAATGCCCGCATTGCAGACCATCACGTCCAAACGGCCCAGCGCCGCGACGGCCTCGTCCACGGCGGCGCGGATCGCCTCGGCGTCGGTGACGTCCACCGCGCGGCCCAGCACGGTGCGGCCGGTCTTCGCGGCGACATCGGCCGCGGTGGTCTCCGCCTGCTGCACGTTGATGTCCCAGATGATTACGTCGCAGCCCTCCTCCGCGAGGTGCTCCGATATCGCCGCGCCCAGGCCCTGCGCGCCGCCCGTGACAATTGCCTTGCGTCCTTCCAGCGTGCCCATTACAGAAACCTTTCCAGCAGCGCCTCTTCGGCCTCCTTCGTCCATCCGCCCTCGGGGCTCAGTTTCGCGCCCACCTCGGGCAGTTTCTCCGCCACCTCCTCCAACGGCATCAGGGGCAGTTCGGGGATCTGCGTGTAGATGATGGTCTTGCCGGGGTACTTGGCGTCTTTCACCGCCTTGAGCCCGTCGTGCGCGGCATTCAGCCCGCCGATGGCGGCCACGCTGCGGTTGCTGTCCAGTTGTCCGGTCTCGACCAGTTCAAGCACCCTGCGCAAATCGCTGATGCGCGAACCGCTGCATCCGATCATCTTCACGCCGCGGCACAGCTTGCCGAGCGGCACGCTGGCCATGGTGCCGATGCCCAGGCCCGCGAAAATGTTCACAAAGGCACCGTCTCCCGCAAGCGTCATGGCCTGCCGCACCAGCGCGGGCACCGGCGCGAGCACCACAAGGTCGGTATAGCCGTCCGGTCCGCCCAGTTCTTCAATGCGCGCGTTCATCTCGGCGGGCGACGCAAACTCGGTCGGCGCCAGCGTGATCAGTTCCACGCCGCGCTTGGCGGCCAGATCGCCAAACCGGTTCACGATGTGGTCGAGACGGCCGCGGTCAAGGTCCGTGACCACCACACGCCTGGAGCCGTCGGCCTTCTCGATGGCGCGCTGCACGTGCATCTGGCCCATCGGCCCGCCCGCACCGATGAACAGCGCGCAGCCGCCGGGCAGCAGGTCGTTGCGCTTCGCAATCTCGGCCACGGCTTCCAGCGTGTCTCCGCCGCCGTAGTAGCGCTTGTTTTGGTAATGGACCGCGCCCACGTCGAGCGACACGTCGCCCGGTTCCCCCGGCGCGCCCAGCAGGAACATGCAACCGTTCAGATTAAGCCGCGCGCCCAGCGTTTCCACCAGGGCCGGCGTCGGCCGCTCAATCACAATGTCGTCAAAGGTCCCGTCGCCCAGACCGGCGAGATCAAGTCCCGTCACCATGGCGCCGGGCAGTTTCGCATCCCAGCCGTCCGGCGTGTCCGTTACAACCAACTGCGCCTTGCCCGTCGGCGTGACGCGGTCTTCGAGGTTGTAGGACATCTCGACGCAGGCCCACGGCTCGGCCAGCGCGGACTGGCTGTAGCCCGTTTCGGGCCGCACGGGCAGCAGGTAACAGCCCTCGTCGCCCGCAAGCGCCCGCTCGTCCAGCAGGGCGTATTCCTGCAAACCGCCGGGGATCATGTAGCCGAACGCGTAGCCCACGCCCTTGTAATAGATGTCCGCCTGGACGATGAACCGGTCACCGGGAAGGAACTCGCTCCGCCACTTCCTGCCGACCCTGACCACCGTGCAAGCGCATTCGTGCCCAAGCACGGTCGGGTCATTGGCAAGGTCGCGCCCGCGCAGTCGTGGATGATTGCCGCCCTGGGCAATGATCTTCATGTCCGACAGGCACAAGCCCAGTGCGTCCACGCGCACCAGCACCTCGTCGTCCTTCGGCTCGCGCAGCGGCACGGCCACCGGACTGCCGTCACGGCCCACATTTTCAAGCCCCGCGCCGAACACCTGCCACGCGCCATAGGACTCTGGCAGCGGCGCCTCCGCCTTCCTGTATTTCTCCAGCTTGGACACGGTCAAGATCTCCCGTTGGTTGCTATGCAATGGTCTTCTGGCGGTAGTGCTCGTCCGGCCGCGTGTAAATGCGGTTGATGTCCGCATCCGTCATCCATTTGGGCCCGCCGACGCTGTAGGCACCGACGAGCACCTGGTGCATCTTCTCGCCCATGTCGGTGATGTTCAGGACGGTCTTGGCGTTGGGACCCAGCGCGAAAATGCCGTGGCCCTGGAGAAGGATGGCCTTGGGCAGTACACCCTCCTCCTCGACATAGCGGTGTACGCGGGCGCGCACCTCGCGCGCCAGCACAAGGCCCGGGTCCACGTAGGGCACAAACACGGACTTGTGGCCCAGCACCACGATGTGGTCGGGGCAGAGCCTGCCCAGGGCCGCCTCTTCGGCGCGCACGGAGCACATCAGCGCGTTGGTCACCACCGGGTGGGTGTGCCCGATAAAATTGTATTCCGGGTACTTGTACAGCAGCGCATGCATCATCGTTTCGACCGACGGCATCCGCCGCTCGTCCGGATTGATCAGCGCATTGCGCAGGTTCGCGGCCACGTCGGCATCCGTCGCAGACGGGTCGTCGAGAATGGCTGTTACCTTCGAAATGGAAACTCCCAGAAAGTCGCCGGACCCCATCGTGCCCAGGCAGGTGCCGGAGGCTTTGACGTAGAAAGTGTCTTCATCAATGCGGGCCGACGTGTTGCCCTCGCCAATCATGGCATAGGGCTTGCATGGGTCGCCGAGATAATGCGAAAGCTCAACCAACTGCTCCAAAACGGCCTTCTTGTTCATAATTCTTGCTCCGGTTGGGTCAAAGGATGAAGGATTATAGCAAATGTTGCGACGGCATCGCGCATGTCGCTTCGGGAGAGTTGCAGTTCAGGGCTTTGAAAGAGGCAGCCTCAAACAGTCTTGGTGTTTTATGCCGAATAGCTTGGACGATGGTCAGGCATGCGGTGGCGGGGCACCCAGACCTCTGTACCCCAAACCGGCGGCGAATAAACTCTTGACACTGTTGACAGGAATGCTTAGAATAGGGGATGCGTCAGACATTATATAAATGAGTCCAAGCCGTTTGTCTGCATGGTGGTTGGCTTGGCAATAGTTGAATTGTATGGGATAATGGTGGAGGTCATTTGGTGGGTATCTCCGAACTGCCTCTGGAATTCTGCTGAAGATGGAGGTGCCGTAAAGAAATACAGACACCCACGCGGGAAGGCAAGACATGTCGGTTTTTGTTGGATATGCCGGTTTTGGGTTGTTTGATGCCGCCAGAGGCAAAGATAAACGTAGAATGACGAAATAAAGTGTTGACAGATTCTCATATTTATGATACTCTCTTTCTTGACAGGATAGATCCAAGACCCCAGTTTGGAGGGGTTTGGATCAGAAGACAGTCAGGCAATAAGGTGTCGCAGGGAGATGAAGAAGGTTTCTCCGCGCGATGATGCAAAACCTGATGGAGCAAGAGAACGTTGGGTTTCTCAAGGCCTAAGAAAGCGATCGGTCTGGATATCGGCACTCACTCGGTGAAGGCCGTGCTGATGTCTCGCTATGGGGGACGGCTCCGCGTGGAGAATGCCACCCAAATCCAGTTGGATCGCACGATGGTGAACAATGATCCTGTCGGCGCCCAGGCACTGGCCACCCGCGAGGCTGTCCGCACCATGCCCGTCGGCCAGAGTCTGGTGGTGGCGGCGCTTGCGGGGCAGACCGTGGTGGTCCGTTATCCCCGCCTGACCAACACCCCCAAGGACCAGCTGGAGAATGCGGTGTCCCGCGAGGCGGCGCACAACATTCCCTATGATTTGAACGACGTGTTTCTCGACTGGGTCGTGCTGGACGAGGCTCGGGGCGAGGAAAGCCGCCAGCTCAACCAGATCAAGGTGCTGCTGGTTGCGGCGAAACACGAGGTCATTGACTCGCGCATGCAGGTCCTGGGCGCCGCCGAGGTGCAGTGCGGCGTGCTCAGCGTTGACTCGCTTGCCCTGTCCGACGCCGCGGAGGCGTGCGACTTTCTTCGGGTCGGCGAGACGGTGGCCCTTGTGAACATCGGCCTGACGGCCGCGTGCGTGCATTTCATTAAAGACGGCGCCTCGAACTTCATTCGCGAGGTGAACTGGGGCGCGCGGGAAATGATCCAGGCCATTGCCAAGGATCGGCGCTGTACCTACGAGGAGGCCGTGCGGCAGTTGGAGGAGTACCAGTACGTTGCGGCCCCGGTTCCCATGGCGATGGGCGGGGACGAGGGTATTCCCATGGCGCAGGAAGTGTCCGACATGCAGGATTTGCCCATGGCCCAGGAACTGCCGGCAGCCCCTCCGGCGATGGGATCGCCGGCGTCGCTTCTCGATCCGCTTGACGACGAGGCGTTTGAGATTCCCGGAAGCATGCCTGCGGCACGGCGCCCGGCCGAGCCTGGAATGGGGACGGACCCGTTTGCCGCCCAGTCCAACGTCCAGCTGCGCGCGCTTGCGGACGTGCTTGCGCCCGCATTGACGCGCATGGCCACCGAATTCCGCCGTTCTTTTGACTTCTACGAGCATCAGCTGTACGAGCAGCCGGTGACGCGCATCATCCTTTCCGGCGGCGTGGCCACGATGGGGCTGATCCGCGAGGCGCTTCAGTACGAGCTGGGCGTGGACGACATTGAAAGCGCGCGCCCCGACACGAGCGCGCTGCTGCTGGGTGACGACAGCTCCGTGCGGGATCTTTTTGAACAGCCGTCGCAGTTCATGGTGGCCATAGGGCTTGCCGCGCGCGGCATGGCCGACATTTCCGGATAGGGGGAACGAGCATGATACGCATCAATCTGCTGCCCCATCACCTGAGGCCGATTCAGAGGACACCGCTGCCGTATATTCTGAGCGCCGCGGTGCTGGTTGCGACGCTGGCGTTCATGGCGACCTGGTTCATGAGCGTTGCGGCGGAATACCGCGCCGTTGACCGGAACTATGAGGAGGCAAGGACGGCGCTGGCCAGCCTTGCTCCGGTTGTTGAGGAGTACAACGGACTGGTGAAGGAGAAGGTCAAGCTCCAGGAGAAGGTCGAGACCATCCGTCCGATCCTGCAGGATCGCCTGCTCTGGTCTCAGTGGCTGCACCAGCTTGCCAAGCTGACACCCGAGAACATTTGGTACAAGCGCATCCAGACCGTGACACGCAAGGTCCAGATGGACATGCCCAAACTGAACAGCAAGACCGGGCAGCCCGAGCGCGATCAGGCCTCGGGGCTTCCGATCATGGAGAAGGTTCCCGTTGACAGGCAGTTCCTGCAGGTGACAGGCTACGCCGTCGAGGACGAGAGCGGCCGGAGCAGCACGGCGGCGCTGGCCGAGTCCACGCGCAACGACGATGAGTTCAGCAGGAAGTTCACCATGTCCAGTCCGCGCATTGAGGATACCGAGTTCGAGAAATACGCCGTGCGCGCGTTCACGTTTGAATACGAGGTGATTAAGGGCTGATTCGGCCGGAGAGCGGCGCCGTTCGGGCGCGCCGCCTGAACAAGAGGCATACTGATGCTGGACATCCTAAAAGGCAAAGTGACCAAGCAGGACTGGATCTATGTCGGCTGCATTATCGCCGTCACCGTCATCCTTGCCGCTGCCTTGTACTATTTCCTCGTGCTGTCCCAACAGAAGAAGGTCGTAGCCCGCAAGGGTCAGCTGGACGCCATCACCACCGAACTGGAGAATGCCCGCAAGATCGAGAGGAATATATCGTCGCTGCGCGACGAAAAGGTGCTGATGGCCCAGCTCTTTGACGACTTCCAAAAGCGCCTCCCCGAGGAGCGCGAAATACCGAACCTTCTGCAGCGTTTCGAGAAGATGGGCGGCGAAATCGGGCTGCGCCTTGAAATGGTGCCCATGGACACCCGATCCGAACGGCGCATCGAGACGATCCCCTTCAAGGTGAAGGCCAAGGGGCAGTTCCATCAGATAGTGGCATTCATCAACCTGCTGGAAAGTGACGAACGGTATCTCAAGGTGTCGGACATTGACATCGGCGAGGAAAAGGAGGGCGTGTCCGAGGCCAACTTTGTGCTGAGCACATTCCGGTTCCTTCCGGAAAAGGAAGGCGATACCGGGGGCGCGAAGGGCGCAAACCAGCAGAACACGGCCCAGAATACCGGGAAGAGTGCGGCGAATGGACCAGCCAAATAAAAAACAGATCATAATCATGGCGGGCTTGGGCCTCGTGCTGGTGGCGGTGCTCGTCTACCAGCTCGGCCTGTTCGGCGGGTCAGGGCAGCCGGCCGGCACGCCGTCCCCGGCTCCGGCCGTCCCCGCT
>CALDSM010000222.1 GCA_937923585.1 uncultured bacterium | reverse complement strand
GACAAACGCGCAGTTGGCAACCGCTGCGGAGCCGCCGCTGACGACCATGCCCCCGCCCTGCCCACCCTTTCCCCCGGTTATGACGAAACCGTCAATGGCGCCGGCGCCGTAGCAGAGAACGCACTGGCGGCTGTCTTCGCCGTCAATAACGGCCGCATGGAGAACCCATTCGCGCTGTTCCCGGGCCGTTTCATCCCCCGCAAACCCCCCGTACAGCGACACCCCGTCTGGCACGGACAGTACCCGGCTTCCGGTGCCGGTGTAGACGCCTGCCTGCACCCAGACTTCACCGCCGCCCGCGGCTTGGGCCGCATCGGTGCCTTGCTGCAGCGTCTTGAAGGCGTTATCCCAGGAACTGCCGTCGGGCACGATTGCCGTGGATGCCGCGTTGACCCGGAATATGCCCACCGCATGCGCGGGCAAGCCGCACAGGCCGAACAGCATCAGAAAAGAGAAGAAGAACCGTACGGTCCGCCCTGAGATCCCTTCCGCCATGAGATGTGACTCCCCGAAGTCATGGCTGCCACCCGTCCTTCCAGCGCACCATGCACCGGAATCCGGATGCACAACCCCTGTCGCATAGTTTTAGTATTGCAGAGTCGGGCCTGCGCCGTCAAACGTCCGCAATCGGGCCTGTATCGCCCAGGTGCCGCCTGCCACCGGCGGAATATTGACCGTCTTCGGTTCTGTTTGGGAACCCCTTCTTCTTCGGTGTTTGGTCTTCGGTCTGGACCGTGATGCGGTGCGCACCGTGACGTGTCAAGCCGCTTCACGGCACGCCGCGAAGGCGACCGACATGGAAAGTCACAGGCGCTGGGCTTGCGGGACACCCGCCATGCGTGCCTTCCCTTGCCGCTCTCATGCCCCCCCTATCCTGCCGGCGGCGGACCCGGAGGATGCTGGTCGAACATGCGCATGATCGAGGACATCTTCCGGTTCAGCGGCGGTGGCCCGGGGTATTTCACAAAGGCGACATGGCCGTCCATGTAGAGCACGTTGCTGCCGCCCGGAACGTGGTTGAACTGTGAACTGGCCTGCGACACGTTGTCGTACATGATGAAGATGTCACTCTGCGACTTGGCGTTGGAGGACGGGCTGTTGATGTCGGTGACAAGGAAGCGCTCCGCCCCCTGCGCCAGGCGGTAAATCGTGCTGCCGCCACCGTTTCCGCTGCCCTCGGTGACCGTGATGTTCTGGTCCGTGACGTTGAGGAAGCCGGCCTCGTCGCGGGTGACCATGTAGGGCATGTGCGCGGACATGAGTCCAAAGATAGCCTCCAGGATTTGCGAGGGCACCTCGGCAAAGTCAATGGTTTCCAGCGGGTCAAGGCCCATCTCCTCGGCCTTGCCGAGCAGCGGCATGGCGATATCCATCGGGTCCGTGTCCGAAACACGGTCCAAGATCCACGGAATGTAGGTGTAGCTGCACCCGATGGCCTCAACGCCCTGGCGGTGGTTGCCGTCCACCTTGTTCACCAGCGTCAGCGTGCCGTCAGAGGTAACGTGGTTCTTCAGGCTGTCCGTCGGATTGGAGGGACAGAAGATGATGGCCGGGTCGGTAAGGTATTCCGGATAGATCGCCGCCACCCGCGGCCCCCAGGACATGCAGGGGCGGCGGCCGCAGCCGAGTTCCAGTTCAAGCGGCGGAAATTTGTGCCCGGCCGCTTCGCCGGAATACATGAGGTGAACCAACCCCCATTGTTTGAGGTTGTTGCTGCATGAAGTGCGCCGGGCCGCCTCGCGCGCACGCGCCAGCGCCGGCAGCAGTATCGAGGCCAGTATGCCAATGATGGCGATGACCACCAGCAGTTCTATCAGCGTGAAGCCGTCTCTTTTCATTTCCGTCTCTCCCACGAAACTCTGGCCATGATGCAAGCCGTCACATGCCGGGCGGCGGCCCGCCCTGTCCACCGGGTCCGCCCGGAGGCCCCCCGCCGGGTCCGCCACCGCCGGGACGGGGGGGCATGCGGTTCTTCATGCGCTCCATCTGCTTTTCAAATCGTTCCTTCTGCTCCGGTGTCATGGCGTTCTTCAGCGTCTCCATGCGCTCCGGATTCATCCCCGGAGGCCCTCCCGGACCGCGCCCGGGACCGTTGGGTCCGCCGAAACCGCGCGGTCCACCGGGACCACGGGGGCCGCCAGGAGGCCCCGGAGGGCCCATCTGCGCCTGAAGCGCCTGCTGTTCCGGCGTGAGAATCCGGGAAAGTTCCTCCCGCATGGATTGGAACCGCTCTCGGGGATCTCCGGGAGGCGGACCGCCGGGACTGCCCATCGGCGCGTATTTCTGGAGAATCTCAGCGGCCTGTTGCGTCTGCGCCTCGCTGAGACTCAACCGGTCGCGCAATTCCTCCGCCCGTTCACGGGCACGAATCTCGTCCGCCTTTTCCGGGTGCAATTCTAGTTCCGAGGGCCCCTCCGGCGCGCTTCTGCTGAATCCGGCATGGATGAGGTAGCCCGCAAACAACACCAGGTAGACAACCCCCAGTCCCGCCATTACGTATTTCCACCGGCCTGTCGGCATCAGTTGCATCGTGTAATCCTTATTGGTCGCTTGGCTGTTGTCGGCAAAACATGGACTACTTCCCCGGCGCCGCCGCGCTGAAAGTGGCATATCAAGGGGATATGATTGCACGCGAACATGAAGCGGGGCACACAATTTGATGAACTTTTCTTCATTTTAGAGAACAACCTGCGCCTGTCGCCGCTGCGGGTGGGAGAAAGCGTGAGGATTCACCGTAACGTGAAACCGCCTGGTCGCCGTGCCCTCCCTTCCGTACCCCTGCACACAATTCAATTAAAGCTATTGAGACCAAATGGGCAGACTTGCTATGATCTGGGGAGAATCCAGCAAGTTTACCTTCCAAGGAGTACCCCCCATGACCGACTCGTGCGATACCATCTCACCTTGCACAATACCCGAAATACTCGAATTTGCATCAAGACCCGCCATGCTCCCGGTCTACTGTAAGGCCTTCACCAAGGGCAAGACCCGGCTCAAGGCCGGTGAGACACTGCCCATGCTGTCGGCCGTGTGGCGCGGGGCGGGCGAAACGCGGGCGCTGCTCAAAGCCTACCGCGAGGTGTGCAAACTCCCGGCCGGCGACACGGTCCCGATGCTGTACCCCTATGTGATGGGCGCGCGCATGCAGATGACCATCATGGCCTCCGCCGCATTTCCGATTTCCCCGCTGGGCGTGGTGCATGCCCGCAACAATGTGCTGCAGCGGCGTGCCATCGGCGAAACCGAAAAGTTTGACCTGCACTGCGCCGTGGCGGGACAGCGGGTCGTCAAGCAGGGGCTGGAATTCTACATGAGCACCCGGGCCGAGCAGGACGGTGCCGTTCTGTGGGAGTGCCTGAGCAGTTATCTCGTTCGCGGCAAGCGCTTCGGCGAGCCCGACGGGCCGTCACCCGTAATTGCCGCATTGCCCGAACTGGAACAACCCAACCGGGAAAGCGCCTGGGATGTGCCGGAGAACACGGGCCGCCGCTACGCCAGGGTGACGGGCGATTACAACCCCATTCACCTTTGCAGAACCCTGGCAAAACTGTTCGGGTTCCCAAGACACATCGTGCACGGCATGTGGTCTCTGGCGCGCTGCACCGGAAACCTGCCCGTTCCGGACCCCGCCCGGCCCTTCCGGCTCGACGCCGCCTTCAAGGGCCCGGTGTTTCTCGGTGGCCGCGCCACCATGAAAGCCCGATCCGAGGGCGAATCGCACCGCTTCGATCTCTTCTGCGCCGGCAATGATCGCCCCGTGATCGTGGGCGCGCTGCGCCCGGCAACTCCCAGTGAAACACTGCTTGGCTGACGTTGGAAGGGAGCATCATACCCGGAAAACACGAAAAGGGCCGGAACCCCGAGACGGGTTCCGGCCCTTCTTTGTCTTTTCGATTGTGAAAATCTACACTTGCTCCGGCACCTCGAAGCCCTTCCGATACTCGCGCGTGAGAAGCTTGTTGGCCTCGTCGTCGTTCTTGGCCATTTCGGTGGCGGGGTCAATCTCGAGCACACGGTTGAGCCGGGCGGCCGTCAGCGCGTAGTGCGACAGGGCGGCGGAGTGGTGCCCCTCGACGGGGGGAGCGTTGACCTTGCCGGCATCGCGCGACCGGACGCACTCGATGAAATTCCTGTAGTGGTTGAGGTCGCTGCCGTCGTCGCCTTCCTTGGCCAGTTTGCCGTCCTGTCCCAGGAAGACCTTGTAGCTGCCGTAGCTCGGGAAGGACATGTAGCCCTTGGACCCGTAGAACAGCACCCCAAAGGAGGATCCCCCCTCCTCCTCGTTGGAGCACCAGGGGCGCACTTCAAGCGTCATCATCCTGTCCTTGCCGTCCTGGCCCTTAAACATGAATGATGAGGAGGAGACGTTGAACACTTCCTTGGCGTCGTCCCACAGGAACATGCCGCCCATGGAGGCAACACGGTAGGGCGTGGTCACACCCAGACCCCAGCGGGCGGCGTCGAGCTGGTGCACACCCTGGTTGCCGATGTCGCCGTTGCCGTAGTCCCACACCCAGTGCCAGTAGTAGGGAACGTAGATGCCCTCCTTCTCGTTGCTCTCCTTCACCATGAACGGTTTCTCCTGGGCCGGCCCCTGCCACAGGTTCCAGTCCAGCGTCGCGGGCGGCGCGCCGGGCTTCGCCTTGCCGATGTCGGGGCGCCACTTGTAGCACACGCAGCGGGCCATGTAGACCTCCCCGATAATGCCCTCTTTCAGCAGCCGGATGCCCTCCTGGAAACCGGGATTGCTGCGAAGCTGCGTGCCGTGCTGGACAATGCGCTTGTACTTCTCCGCGGCAGCCATTACTTTGCGGCCTTCATAGACGTTGTGGGTCATGGGCTTTTCGACATAGGCATCCTTGCCGGCCTGGCAGGCCCAGACGGCGCCCAGCGAATGCCAATGGTTCGGCGTGGCCATGCTCACCGCGTCAATATCCTTGTCCTCCAGCACACGGCGGATGTCGGTCTCGGTCTTCGGCGCGGGCTTGTCCTTGAAAAAGTTGTTGATGGTCGGCTTGAAGAGCGCGGAGTCAACATCGCACAGCGTTGCGACCTCCACGTTCTCGAGCTTGGTGTACGCGCCCAAATGGCTCTTGCCGCGCCCGTTGAGACCCATGACGCACACACGGACGCGGTCGTTGGCGCCGAAGACTTTGCCCTTGGCTCTCGTGCCGGCAACCAGCACCGCTGCCGCCGTGGCGCCCAGGAATTTTCTGCGAGACATGCCCATCTTCACTGCTCCTTGTAATCAAATGGTTGCTGTTTTCGCGGGAAGACCGCAACACGCGGTTCAACCGGCGCGGCCATCCAGCGCTCTCGTTTCTTGTCGACGCCCATGCCTTCCCCCCTCTTCGCGGAATTGCAGGAACGCCCGTCTGAATTGTACTTCTTTCTTTTCTCCGGAACAATCCTGACGCATGCACCCCTGCGCATTCATGCGGGTATCCGGCATGTTCAAATTGCATTCCATGCGAATTCGAGCCAGATTCCGGCCGCAATATACCTGGACGGATTGACGGCCGACAGAACCGCCACCCTTTCCCGCGGCACTTGCCCGGGATGCATGCTCAGACCACCGCCCCAAGGGCGCGCACGCTCCCTGCATCCGGACCGGGCACCGTCGCCCCTCTTCCCATTCACCCTCACAGCGGCATCCCGCCCCGCAGAAACCGGACGGAAGGCACACAAAAGTGCGCCCCGCGCTTCGGGGTGAAGCGCGGGGCGCAAAATTGAGCCGGCGACGACCTACTCTTCCACAAAGTTGCCTCTGCAGTACCATGGGCGCTGACAGGCTTAACTGCCGTGTTCGGAATGGGAACGGGTGGGACCCTGTCGCTAAAGCCGCCGGCAAAACCGTGGTTCTGCCGCTGTGTGCCCCTTGCGGGGCGCGGTCAGATTCAAATATTTTTTGACAGAGAATGCGAGGAAGAACATAAAACGCGCAGTCCACAACTCTTTCAAGTCCGGGGGGATCACTAGGATCCCATAATTGCTTAAGACCAAGCCTCACGGGGGATTAGTACAGGTCAGCTGAACACGTCACCGTGCTTGCACCTCCTGCCTATCAACCTGGTGGTCTACCAGGCCCCTTTAGGGGATTGCTCCCAGGGAGATCTTATCTTTGGATGGGTTTCGCGCTTAGATGCTTTCAGCGCTTATCCCTTCCGGACGTGGCTACCCGGCGCTGCCACTGGCGTGACAACCGGAACACCCTAGGTCCGTCCATCCCGGTCCTCTCGTACTAGGGACGGATTCCATCAAATCTCCTACGCCCGCATAGGATAGGGACCAAACTGTCTCACGACGTTTTAAACCCAGCTCGCGTGCCACTTTAATCGGCGAACAGACGAACCCTTGGGACCTGCTTCAGCCCCAGGATGTGACGAGCCGACATCGAGGTGCCAAACCTCCCCGTCGATATGAACTCTTGGGGGAGATAAGCCTGTTATCCCCGGCGTACCTTTTGTCCGATGAGCAACGGCCCTTCCATACGGGACCGCTGGATCACTAAGCCCTACTTTCGTACCTGCTCGACTTGTAGGTCTCGCAGTTAAGCTCTCTTATGCCTTTGCACTCTGCGCATGATTTCCAAACATGCTGAGAGAACCTTGGGGCGCCTCCGTTACGTTTTGGGAGGCGACCGCCCCAGTCAAACTACCCACCAGGCACTGTCCCCCGCCCGGATTCACGGGTTCGGGGTTAGGATTCAATAACAACCAGGGTGGTATTCCAAGGGTGACTCCACCGAGGCTAACGCCCCAGCTTCAACGTCTCCCACCTATCCTATACAAGTTGTCACTAAACCCAATACCAAGCTATAGTAAAGGTGCACAGGGTCTTTCCGTCCTTATGCGGGTAACGAGCATCTTCACTCGTAATACAACTTCACCGGGCCCACTCTTGAGACAATGCTCGGATCGTTACGCCATTCGTGCAGGTCGGAACTTACCCGACAAGGAATTTCGCTACCTTAGGACCGTTATAGTTACGGCCGCCATTAACCGGGGCTTCGGTTCAAGGCTTCGCTTGCGCTAACCTCTCCCGTTAACCTTCCGGCATTGGGCAGGCGTCAGTCCCTATACTTCGTCTTGCGACTTTGCAGAGACCTGTGTTTTTAGTAAACAGTCGCCCGAGCCACTTTAGTGTCGCTCCCGGCAGCTCCAGCCGCAGGGCCTTCACCGCCAAGAGCACCCCTTCTTCCGAAGTTACGGGGTTAATTGGTCGAATTCCTTAAGAGTGGATCACCCGAGCGCCTTAGAATATTCTTCTCGTCCACCTGTGTCGGTTTACGGTACGGGCACCTGCAGCCTCACTAGAGGTTTTTCTAGGCAGTATGGAATCAGACAATCCGCTTCACCCAGAGGGATTCACGTCCCTTAACGCCTCGGCCTATGCGATCCGGATTTGCCTGGACCGCGGCCCGCGCGCTTAGACCGTCACTTCCGATCGACGGCTGTCTTATCCTCCTGCGTCACCCCATCGCTGATAACGGCTGCATGGTGGTGCAGGAATCTTTGTGCCTGCTTTCCATCACCTACGCCTTTCGGCCTCGGCTTAGGACCCGACTAACCCCGGGGGGAGTCACCTGGCCCGGGAACCCTTGGACTTTCGGCGGGAGGGATTCTC
>CALDSM010000221.1 GCA_937923585.1 uncultured bacterium | reverse complement strand
CCGGGTTGGTGTCACCCTGGAAGGCCGGGTCCACCGCCGTCGCGCCGCCGTCCGTGTAGGCACCCTTGCAGTCCACATTCACCGAGGCACTGCCGTTGAGCGAGATGATTGGCGGGGGGTTGTCGTTGATCTGGAGCGTGTCCGTGGCGGTCACCGACTTCAACGCATCGTCCTGCACCGCGTACACCAGCGTCACGTCCAGCGGGTAGGTTGTCTCGCCGTTCAGCAGAATCGGCGTGTCCGCATCAAAGGTCAACTGCGCCTGTGACGGCTGGCCGTAGTCCCTGAACGCCTCCACGTAGATGCTGGTGGTGAGGTTGCCGGAGCAGTTGTCAAAGGCGGTCACGCCGTCCAACGCCATGGCAAGGGTGAAGGGCGTTTCCTTGTAGCTCTTCGGCGCGCGCGGCAAACCGGAGAAGGCCGGGTTCTGGGTGTCCTCCACGGTGATTGTTCTTGACGCCTTTGTGGCGGTGAAGGTGTCGTTGTCCGTCACGTCGAAGTACACGGTGTACGTTCCGGGCGTCTTGTAGTCCACCGGCCAGTCGCCGGACACCACGATCTTGCCTGTAACGGGGCCGTCTTCCGGATCGGAGGCCGTGACGCCGGCCATCAGCTCCTCTTCCGTGACGGGGTCGCTGCACTCGGTGATAATCCCGGCCGGGTCAACCGTGATGGTCGGCGAGTACACCACCGTCACGGTCGGAGAACCGAGCACCGCCGGCACCGCCGTGGTCCAGTCCTGGCCTGCCAGAATCGTGCCGTCCGCCTGGCCTTCGCCCGTCAGCAGTTTTGCAGGCGCGAAGGCCGGGGCCCCGTAAAGCAGGACCTTGATGCCCACACCGGTCATGGTTTGTGCGCTGGTATTGCGGACAACCACCTGCGCAAAGCCCGAGAAGTTCTTGGAGGCGTCGTTGATGGCCCTGCTCTTCACGACACCAGACCCGGACAAACCCGTCGCGAAGTCCGCCTGGTTCCAGTAGCCCGGTTTGAGCCAGCCGCACACCGCGGCGGGACCCGAAATCAACTGGCCCACGGTCGGCGTATCCACCTCCTGGCCGTTCTGGACCACGTACGGATTTGTGCGGCGCAGCACCGTCTCGTTAACCGTTGAACCCCACTTCCAACGGTTGGTGGTGCCACCCGGCTTATTTGCATTGTTGTAGGCATAGTTGGTGTTGTTGGCGACGAAGGTCACCATGCCCATCTGCGTGGCATCCACCGTGCCGGGGCCGTTGTTAGTGTTGACGGTTCCACCGCTGGTAGCTTTGGCGCGAACCATCGTGCCCTGCAGTTTGAGCGTGCCGGGAAGTCCCGCGCCACCGTTGCCGCCCGCTCCGCCAACGCCGCCGGTACCGCCGCTACCGCCACCGCCGCCGGCACCGGATGCGCCGCCCGTGCCGCCCGCGCCTCCACTCGCGTTGTCTGCAGTGGTACGGCCTGCGCCGGAGGCTCCAGGGAAGGTGCCCGTGTTTCCAGCGCCGCCGGAATTGCCGCCCGTTCCGGTAGCCCCGCCGCTTCCGCTTCCGCCCGTTCCGGCAGAAACATCCACCGTGCCTGTAAAGAAGTTGACGCCGACTGCACCGAGAATGACGGCTCCGCCGCCGTTGGCACCCACGCCGCCGCTGCCGCCGCCGCCGCCCGCACCGCCGCTGCCGCCAGCGCCACCCTTGCCCTGTGCAGGCGTACTGCTACCGACCGTAGCGCCCGTGCCGCCTGATGGAGCCGCAGGCCAGGCGGGCCAGCCCGGATCACAACCGACCAGGTTGAAGCAGGTGTTTGTCGTGCCGGTTCCGGCATTGCCGCCGCCCGGGTTGTTTTCGCGCCCGCCGCCGCCGCCGCCGCTACTGCCGGCGACACGGGACTTGTAGTAGTTTGGATAGGAACTGCGCGGTTCATCGTCTCAACCGCCGCCGCCGCCGCCGCCGCCGCCGCCACCACCACCACCACCGCCGCCGCCGCCGCCGCCACCACCGCCGCTGCCGCCACCGCCACTGCCGCCGCCCGGTCCGGCAAGAAGCGTCAGTTTGGAGGCCGTTCCGGTGGCGCCAGCGCTATAAGCCGCATTTCCGCCGACGCTTCCGGAAGCACCCACACCGCCGGCAGCCGTGACATTGGCTCCGATGTTCCCGGTGTTTCCGGGCTGAGAAGGGGACAATCCATTTCCCCCTGTTGCGTCGGTGCCCGTATTTGCACCGCCCGCGCCTCCGGGACCGCCGCTGCCGCCGCTGCCGCCGGCCGCGCCTGCCGCCGGCGTTCCGCCAGAGCCGCCATCACGCAAGGACAGGCCGCCCGTTCCGCCGCTGCCGGCTGTGCTGGACTGGTCATTGAATCCATTGTTTCCAGGCAGTCCGGCGCTTCCGGAATAGCCCGCTTGGCCCGTTCCGCCTGACCCGCCGTCAGCGCCGGTGCCGCCCGTACTGCCTGCCGGTGCCGTACCTGACGCGGCGCCCGTTCCGCCGTCACCACCCTTGCCGCCTGCGCCAACAAGCCCGCCGCCGCCGCCACTACCGCCTGCGCCGCCGGTGCCGCCCGCGCCGGCCCCGCCGCTGACGACAGTACCGCCGGTGCCGCCGCCCAGTTTTCCTGGAGGAACAGTCAGAGGCACGCCCCAAACCATGTCGCCGGCAGAGAGGATGGAGAGCGGCCGGTCACCGGTGACCGTGACGGTCGCATTGGTGACATTCACGTCGAGAAACCGGAATACGGCCACGCCGGGATAGGTGGCTCCCGCGTTTACACCGGTGGCACCGGCCTCGCCGGTGTAGGTGTTGCCGCCGTAGGTCAGGGTCATTGCGTTGGTGTCAATGTTGAGGGGGCCGCCCGCGGTGGCGATGAGCGTGCGGTTATTATGGCCCGCGCCCGCATAGGGGTCATACACATCGGTGGAGAAACTGGTTACGGCCACGCGCATCACGGTGGAGTCCGCACTGTTTCCCCACACATCCGAAGTGACCCGGCAGAAATACTGGCCCGAGTCGAAGCCGGTCGCACCGCCCGGTGTCATCGGGTCTTCGGGAATGTTGATCAGGCCGTCCGCGGACGGGGGACCGAACACCACAAAGCCTGGATCAGAGTCTGTTTTGCGGTACCACTGATAGGTGAGCGCCGTGGGCGGCACATCCGCAATAGTGGCCAGCACCGGATACTGGTCCTGCCACACCTGCCCTTCCATGATTTGCAGACGCGTCGGGGGATTCTGTATGACGGTGATTTTCGGCACCGTGTTGACGCGCGCCTCGTTTGACGTTTTGGTCAAGGCCCCGCAGGCGCCCGTCACTTTGACCTGCAAGTAGGTGGCACCGTAGCCAAGGCCCGTTGCCGTGTAGGACGAAGCGGTCGCGCCGGAAACGGGTGCCAGCGCGCCGGAAACCGTGCCCTGGTACCACTGGTAGGTGTACTGTCTGGTCAGGTCCTGCATCTCAACACTCGCGGTCCACGTGCCGTTGCATTCGGGGTTGCCCGCGGGGTGGCTGGCGTCTATCGGATTGCCGACGGGCTGGAGCGAAATGTTGATGGCGGACAGCGGCACGGCGCCTTCCGCAAGCAGGAAGGCGGTGGTGTTTGCAGCCCCGTTCGCCGCCGTGTAGGAGGCGAGATTGCTCGTGCCGTCCTGGTTCAGATCGCCTGCATTGGCACCGGAGGCTCCGGAACCCAGCAGGGACACGAGGCCGGTGTATTTGCCCGCGCCAAGCTGGTAGTTGGAGGCCCATCCCGTTACTGCCGCGCAAATGTTTTGGCCGGGAATCCGGACGCGGGCTTTTGAGATCGTGATGCTGCCCGCGACAATGTCCGGCAATTCGCCGGTGTCCAGATCCTGCACCGTGCCCCATGGGGCGCAGGCGGTGGCCGCCTTTCCGTCCTGTTCAAGCTGCAACTGGGACAAGGAATAGAGCATGATGTCGGCAAGCGCCTCTCCGACGTTGTCTGTGTCAAGATAAACCGGGCCCTCCGCCGATTTCGCAAGGCTGGAAATGATGCCGGGCAGCAACTGGTTGAGGAAGGTGAAACCCACACTCCCCATGAACGAGTACCAGTAACTTGCGCCGCGGCTGTCACCGAGCGTCATGTAGGCGGCGCACATGTTGCGCAGCGCGCTGTCCAGCGTCGGCGCATTGTCGTTCAGCAGCTCTTCCATGGGGGGCACGTCGAAAGAGGTGGTGCCGATGCCCGGAATGCCGGTGTCAATGCTGTTGGTCCGGCCGGTCGTAAGGCTGACATTGTTCAGGTTGATGGAAATGACGACGGTGGCCGACAGGCTCGCCCCGGTTATGGAGATTTCCGGCATCGGCTTGTCACGGTTTGCCGCAAAGGTGTTCTTGATTGCGGTGACGTTCGCGGCCGCCAAACCGTCGGGGCATCCGGCCGGACTGAGCACGGCGTCCAGCATGGCGAAACGCTTGATGTCCAGCATACCGGTCGGGGCATAGGCCCATGAGGGTGTCGGGTTCGCCCCGTTGTCGGACACAGCCCAATTGGGATGCACCTGGTCCTGTCCCGTGACAGCCTTGTAAAGGGCGGTCTTGGAGTTGCAGTCGGTGCTCCAGAGGGGGCAACCGATATACATAATCATCAGGTTGTCAAGCTGATTTTGCATGTCGGCCGCCAATTCCTGCAGATTGGCCCAGGGGATGTCCTCGCCGGTCAGATAATCATGCGGTCCCCTGGACACGGCCAGTTTGACCACGGAGCCCGCCGCCGCGTCCGTTCCCCCGGGGGGATCGGTGAGGATGGCATTTCCCGCAGGAATGACCGAACTCCAGTGCTGCGAAACCGCGCCCAGCACGAAGCCTGCCGCCGTAATCTCCGCTTGCGCAGCGGCTTGGCCGTCATTCCTCACCTTCGGGACCTCGACGGCGCCCGCCAACGGTGCCAGCACCATCAGTGCCGCACAGAACATCCCGACGCACATCACCCTGAATCTCATGGTTCTCTCCTTGTTGGCTGGCGTGTCCCACAGCAAGAATAATTACACTGGCACGTCCGACACCACCGGCCGTGCCGATTGTCTGCCTCTCAACAGTTCACGTTGCGCGTTGGCCCTTCATGGGAACATGTTCCAACGACACGCCAACCGGCGGGAGCCCTCTCCCGTCAAGACTGACGGCCCATTCCCATTAGATAACGTCACGCTTACTCTTAACCTGCAAAAACATCCTACACGTTTGTAAAAATCCTGTCAAGCGGTGAATTGGACAAAAGGGATGGTTCTTCCCACCCGTTGCCCCCCTTTTGGGGCTTCGCCATCACCCGGTTTGGCCGTGTCTCCTGGCAGCCAACCATGACGCAGGATGGGCGTGTCTGTTCCGCACGCGGGCGACCGTTCCGGCGTGCGATGCGGCCGGGTTGTTCCGGGGCCGCATCGCAAGGGAGTTGGGCGCGCACATGGGTGCAGTTTTGGAGGGGCCGGTGCGCCCGTTGTCTGCTTTGGGCGGGGGCTCGAAGGGCCGTGCCTCATGCGACAGGCTTCCAAACCTCCTGCACCAAAACCGGCGCCGGACACCCTGGGGCAGGGGAAATGTCGCCAGGTACGGGGCATCATGGCAGGGGCGGGCCAGGCCCACGAACAGGATAGACCACCAATGGCCGTGCGTCAGAGCCGTCACCGGCGCGGCGAACCAGCACAACATACCGTCCGCCAAGCACAACATCAACGAAGATGCGTGGCGTGCGGGATGGACGGACGGCATCCCACCTTTACGCCCGCCGCGGGTTGCCCTTGCGGGCCCCGCCAAGAGCGATCAGGGCAGGATTTGGCGTCTCAAGCCTATCGGCCGAGCTTGCTGATGAGCGGAGAGATGGTCAGCAGCAGTGCGCCAACGCTGCTCAGAACTGTTCCGACGATGCTCAGGATTGAGCCAACCTGGGCGCGGCACACTGCGGGACGGGTCACGCAATTGACGTGTTTCATACAATCTTCCTCTGCCGGCATGCCTGACATGCCCGCCGGTTTCTTGGCCACGGATACCGTTCCAATGGCCTGCGCCTTTTCCGCCCTTCGGGGCGGGCGCAGGTGATTTCAACGCAAAGGCGGCCAAACCTCCAATTAAAGGCGCAGACTATCTGCCCTTGCTAAGCAAAGGGGCAACAGTGAGAAGCAGCGCGCCCACTGAACTGAGCACGGTGCCCACGATGTTGAGGATCGAGTTGAGACTTGTCTGGGCGCGGGTCACGGACGGCCGGGTCACACAGTGCATGTGCTTCATGATGTCGTCTCCTCGCAGATTGTGGAAACTGGCTTTCCGCTTCGGCGCGGCACCGAACCGCGCCTGTGGCATGTCCACAAGTCTATCACTTTTCAGTTGACAGAACGAAACCGTGCCGCACGCGGAGCTTTCCCGCATGAATGCCCGCGCGCACATTACCGCCCAGACCGGATCCCGTTACCCCGCCACCGCCATACGCGGACTGCCGCCTACTGCACCCGAACGATTGGCACCCCTTCCTTGGAAATGAGTTTGGTGCCGCTGATGGTCAGTTCTGTGTTGTAGTCCTTGCCGTCAAAGGTGGTGCTCAGCAGGAGCTTGGGGCCCTCGATGCGCCATTTTCCGGGCAGTGCGTCCACGCCGTACTTCGACTTGGCCATCTGCCGGACCAGAAAATTGTCGGAACTCGCGACGGCCTGGCCGTTGGCGCTGAAAGTAACCTTCAGGGTGAAACTCTGGATGGTTACGTTCCAGACGGAGCCGATCATGTCGGACTCCTTGAGCAGCGGCGGCTGCAGGGGCTCCGCAGCCTGGGCCGCGACGGTCTTGGCGTTTGAGACCGCCCCGGCGCGGACGGTCGAAATGATCCGGGGTCCGGCAAGAAATCCCCCCAAGAGTATGAGCACGACGGCAATGATGGTGATGGTTTGCTTGTTGCTGTCCACAGAACTACCCATTAACTGTTGGCGTTGCCCACGGCATGCCGGCATTGTCCGGACTGCACCCTTCCCACTTTTTTTTCAAGAACATTGATTCTATCGTTTTCCCGAAGGATTGGTCAAGGCTTTTGGGGGGACCAAAATCCGCACACAAGGAAGTATCTGTCCAAGGAACGCCAACGTGGAAGCGGCATCCCTGCCGCTTTCCGGTTTGCGCTTCGACATGCGGTTTTTGACAGAAAGCGGCAGGGATGCCGCTTCTACGTTGGCGCACTTCCTTGACTTATGCCAATCGATGGCAGATTACGTGCGGATTCTGGCGGGATGGAAAGCATGGACACGGCGAGAATTACCGCCTGCGGACCCGCGAGCGCACTACGGCAGCAGGCCGCGCCGGCGGAGGCGGTCCTCAATGAGGGGGCTGAGCCCGTCCAGGACAAGCCGGGCCTTGGCCTCGATTCCACAGTTCTTCATGTGGCATATGTCGCCAAAAACGTCTGTGCCGCCGTGTGTCTGTCCGGCGATGTCGATCACGGGCACGCCCGTTTCGCGGCCAAGCG
Source organism: uncultured bacterium (assembly GCA_937923585.1). Lineage (GTDB taxonomy): Bacteria > Hydrogenedentota > Hydrogenedentia > Hydrogenedentales > CAITNO01 > CAITNO01. Next base: position 207 of record CALDSM010000221.1, on the reverse strand, counting down.
CCACCGTTTCCCGGTTGAACAGGGCAAGCGCGCGCAGATAGGAGTCGAAAGTGACGTACCGCCCGCCCCATTCGAGCTGGGTGTAGCAGTCCATGTAGTCGCGGCCGACGCGATCCAGTTTCTCCGGGTCGGGCGCCGCGAAGGTGCAGAGAAACTGGATCAGATCGGAAGAGCACACGTCTGAACTCCAGTCACGATCAGATCTCG
>CALDSM010000220.1 GCA_937923585.1 uncultured bacterium | reverse complement strand
GCGGGCGCGGGCGCCGCATCGGGGGCGGGCACGGCGGGGGGCACGGGCGCCGGATTGCGGGTGTAGAAGAAGTCAATCACGTCCCTCGCGTAGGGGGCGGCGGCCTGCGCGCCGTGGAGCCCGTGCTCGACCAGCACGCACAGGGCGATCTTCGGCTCGCGGTCGAGCACGCCGGCGACGAACCACGCATGCTCGCGCATCTCGTAGGGGATGCTTTCCTCGTCGCCCTTGTATTTCTCCTGGAAGGACTGCGACGCGACCTGGGCCGACCCGGTCTTGCCGATGATGTCGAACCCGTCTATGTGCGCGCGGTACCCCGTGCCGGTGGGCGGCTTCGGCCCCTGCTGCACGCATTTGCGCATGCCCCCGACCACGGTCTTGATGGTGGACTCGCTGAAGAGCCGCTCCGACTTCTTCGGGCCGAACTCCTCGCACAGATAGGGGCGCACCCGGTACCCCCCGTTGACAATGCAGGCCGTGAGCGCTGCGCACTGCAGCGGCGTGGCCGTCGCGCTGCCCTGGCCGATGCTCAGGTTCACCGTGTCGCCGTCGTACCAGCGCTGCTCCGACCGGTCCTTGTCGGCGTTCAGTTTCGCTTTCCATTCTGCGTCGGGAATGAGCCCCGGCATTTCGCCGGGCAGGTCAATGCCGGTCTTCTCGCCCAGCCCCACCGCGTGGCACCACTTGGAGATCTTGTCCACGCCCAGCTTGACCCCGACATTGTAAAAAAACACGTCGCACGAAAAGGCGAGCGCGTCCACCACGTCCGCCGTGCCGTGGCCGGAGTGTTTCCAGCAGTGCCACGCGCGGCTGCCGCCGGGCAGTTCATACTGCCCCGGGCAGAAGAAGGTGCTGCCGGGCTTGATGGTGCCCTCCTCGAGGGCCGCCGAGGCCAGCAGCACCTTGAACACCGAGCCGGGCGGGTAGATCCCGCGGTAGGCCCGGTGGATCATGCGGTTCGGGTTGCCTCCCTTGAGCAAATCGGCGCGCTCCGTGTCGTGGCCCCGTGTGACAAACACGCCGGGATCGTAGTTGGGCGTGCTGGCCATGGCCAGCACGGCGCCGGTGTCGGCGTCCATCACGACGATGGCGCCCACCACGCCGGCCAGCAGATTTTCGCACCGCTTCTGCAGTTCCAGATCGAGGGTCAGGTGCAGGGGCCGCCCGGAACGGGGCATTACCGGCGGCGCCTCCTGCTCCAGCAGGTGCCCGCGCGTGTCGCGCTCGGCGATGCGGGGCTGGCCCAGGGCGTCGGTGATCAGCTGCGGCTGGCCCGAAGCGTACTTGGTGACGACCATGTAGCCGTCCTTGCCGTGCAGCAGGCGCTCGTACTGCCGCTCGATGCCGTCCTTGCCCACCAGGTCGCCCAGCCAGTAGTTCTCGTCCTTCCACGCGTCGAGTTCGTTCTGGTTGATTTCGCCCAGATAGCCGAGCAGCTGGCCGGCGGTCTCGCCGTGCAGGTAGCGCCGCTGCGGATGGACGATGATGGTCACGCCGGGCAGCTCGTACTGGTGCTCCTCGACGCGGATGCGGTCGGCCTTGGTCAGGTCGCGCTTGATGATAATCTGCGTGAAGGGCGAGCGCTTGAACTTGGCCACCTCGGCGCGCACCCATTCGGCGGGCGTGCTGGTGATTTCCGCGAGGCGCCCGCACACGGCGTCGAGCCGGTCCTCGGGGCAGTCGCCCGGCACGAAAACCACGTCGGCGCTGGCGCGGTTGTCCGCAAGCACCGCGTTGTCCCGGGCGAAGATCAGGCCGCGGTCCGAGGCCAGCCGCGTCTGCGAGACGCGGTTGTGCTCGGCCAGCGCGGTGAACTCGCTCAGATTGAGCACCTGCAGGCTCCACAGCCGCGCGCAGAGCACGGCCAGCGCCGCCATCAGCAGCACGCCGAAGAACTGCACCCGGATCTCGACGCCCTCGTAGCGCTCGGGTTCGTTCTTGGGCTGGATGAGCATGTCAGGCGACGCCCCGGCCGGCGGTTTCGCGGCGGCCCATGACGGCGTCGAGCGCCAGGAACAGCAGCGGCGCGAAGAGCGCGGTGTAGAACGCACAGGGAACCGAGGCGCTCAGGTAGGGGTAGAGCAGGCCGCGCTGCGGCTGCTGCACGTACTGGATGAGGACAAACAGGAAGCCCTGGCCCAGGCTTGCCAGCAGCACGAGCCCCGCCTTGATCGCCGCGTGCTCCGTGATCAGCCGCGTGGACACACGGCCGGCGATGTATCCGACCACGACATGGCAGAGCACGTGGTGCCCCAGCACGGTGTGCATGGCGACGTCCTGGTAGAGCCCGCCCACCAGCCCGGTGAACATGGCCCGCTCCTCGCCCTCGGCAATCGCGAAGTAGACGACCATGATCAGCACCAGGTCGGGCACCACCGACTGCGCCTTGAGCGCGTCGGGCCAGTTGGTCTGCACCAGCGCAAAGAACACGACGGCGGCCAGCCACGCCAGGTGGCGCATCAACGGGTGGTTTTTCCATCTCATGGGGAAAACCGCTCCTGCAGGGTTCGCGTGTCGGGCGTCTCGCCGCCCTGCGCCACCGCCTGGCCCGAGGCCGCCTGCGCCGCGGCCGCCTCCGCGAGAAAGTCGCCGCGCGACCCCGCCAGGTAGGACGGGTCCTCTATGTCGCGGCGGACCAGGAACACCATGTCCAGCTTGTAGGGGTTGACGGCGGGCGCGATCTCGGCGCTCTTCCACAGCGCCCCGGCCCCGGTGTGCACGGCGCTCACCCGGCCGATGAGGTAGCCCGCGGGGAAGAGGCTCTCGGGGCTCGTGACCACGATGTCGCCCACGCGCACCTCGTTCTTCATGTCAATGTATTCCATCGTGCAGATGCTGGGCCGGTTCAGGTCGCTGCCGCCCGAATGTACGATGCCGTCGTACGCCCGAAGCCGGTTCCGCTCCACCATGGCGCCCACGTTGCAGTCGGCGATGCTGTGCAGCGTGGCGACGGTGCTGGTGAAGTCGAGCACCTCGGTGACCACGCCCACCACGCCCTCGTCGGTGACCACCGCCATCGAGGTGCGCACCCCGTTGACCGCGCCGCGGTCAATGCGGATCGTGCCCTTGTAGCATTCCAGCACCGACACCGGCTCCAGCGTGAGCCGGGGGCGGCGCCGCGCGAAGGTCAGCATCCGGCGCAGCTGGGTGTTCTCGCTTTCGAGCCCGGCGTTTCGGGCGACGCTGCTCTTGAGGCGCGCCACCTCCGACGACAGGGCGCGGCGCTCGTTCTGCAGGGCCTCAAAGTCGGCCACGAAACGGTAGGCGCGGGAGAACGTTTCATGGACGCTGTTCTTCGCGGTGAGGAAGGGGTAGGCCGTGGCGGCGACCGCGCGCGACACGCCGCGCTGCACCACTGTCGGCTCGGTGCCCCGGAGCAGCGACAGCAGCGACGCGCCGACAAGCACCATCAGGACCACCACGGGCCGGTGCTCGCTCAGTATGCGCCCCAGGTTCAGCAAAACACGACCTTTCCCGCCGCCGTAAGCGGCGCCGCGAAATCAGCCCCGGACGGCGCCGCTCAGATTTCCTCGGGCTTGGTGTGCTTCAGTTCTTCGAGAAACCTGCCACCGCCCAGCACCACCGCGCCGAGCGGATCCTCCGCCACCGTCACATGGAGGCCCGTTTCCTTGGCGATCAGCTGGTCCAGCCCGCGCAGCAGCGCGCCGCCGCCGGCCAGCACCACGCCGCGGTCCACGATGTCCGCCGAAAGCTCGGGCGGCGTGCGCTCCAGCGTCACGCGCACGGCCTCGACAATGGCCGCCACCGGTTCGCGCAGGGCCTCGCGGATTTCCTCCGACGTGATGTCAATCGTCCGCGGCAGGCCCATGACCTGGTCGCGGCCCTTCACCTGCATCTGAAGCTCTTCCTTGAGCGCGTAGGCCGAGCCTATCGCGATTTTGATCTCCTCCGCCGTGCGCTCGCCCACCATCATGTTGTAGGTGCGCTTGAGATGCTGGATGATCGCCGTGTCCATCTCGTCGCCGGCCACGCGCACCGACTTGGCGAACACGATGCCGCCCAGCGAAATCACCGCCACCTCCGTCGTGCCGCCGCCGATGTCCACGATCATGCAGCCCTGCGGCTCATGCACGGGCAGCCCCGCGCCGATGGCCGCCGCCATCGGCTCCTCGATGATGTACACCTTCGTCGCGCCCGCCTGCATCGTGCTTTCCACCACTGCGCGGCGCTCCACCGCCGTGATCCCCGAAGGCACGCTCACCGCCACGCGCGGCCAGGCCAGGCGCCGGCGGTTGTGCACCTTCTGGATGAAATAGCGCAGCATCGCCTCCGTCACCTCGAAGTCCGCAATGACGCCGTCCTTCATCGGGCGGATGGCCACGATGTTGCCCGGCGTGCGGCCGATCATGTTCTTGGCCTCGTTGCCCACGGCGCGCGGCAGGCCCGTGTCCTTGTTGATGGCCACGACAGACGGCTCACTGAGCACAATGCCCTGGCCCTTCACATACACCAGCGTGTTCGCCGTGCCGAGGTCAACGGCCATGTCATGTGAGAACAGGCTGGGCAGATGCCGAAATATGTTGAACACGATGCACCCTTTCACAAAACGCGCCTCTTCGGCGCGCGCATACGCTAACACTGCAAAAACAAAGGATTTAGACCATACCCGGACCGTGGAGTATATCAGATTCCGCGCCCGATTCCAAAGCATAAACTGGCAGTGGGGTATGACCGCAGAACTGTTGAAAAACGCCAAGACCGGGGTAAAATGTTGACACGCCCGGGCCTTTTCGCGGTTGTCGGCTGCGGTGGCGTCCGGTCCGCATGGGCGTCTGTCCCGGCGAATCACGTGCGTCTGCAAACGGGACCGCCGTCTTTTGACCCCGTATCGCCGCTGCGCTATCATGGGCTGAATAGAATGGTGGAACACTTTTCTGGAGGTACGGGCGCATGCTTACCGTGGCACAGCAGCAGGAATACCGGGACCGGGCGGCGCAGATGCTCGCCGCGGCCCACATTGTCACGACCGACGCGGAAAGGTCGGCCATGGAACTGGCCGACTTCGGCCTGGATGAGTTCGAGACCACGGGACTGGCCATCATTGTCTATGAGAACAACGACCGGTATTGCGCCAAGGAACTGATCATGTTTCCCGGCATGACCTGCCCGGAACACCGCCACCCCGACATTGACGGACGGCGCGGCAAGATGGAAACGTTCCGCTGCCGGTCCGGCGTGGTCTGCCTCTATGTGGACGGCCCGGCTACGCCGGACTGCAGGACCACGCCGCCCGCCGCACCCGCGGGCTGCTACACCGTGTTCCATGAAATTGTGCTCAAGCCCGGCGACCAGTACACCATCGCGCCGGACACGCTGCACTGGTTCAAGGCCGGGCCGGAGGGCACCATCGTTTCCGAGTTCTCCAGCACAAGCTGCGACGAAGGCGACATCTTCACCGACGCGCGCATCCAGCGTGTGCCGGATTGACTGACCCGGCGTGGCCTTTGGCAACAACCAAATCAGAAGGAAGGCTTGAACCACGGAAATCACGGAACTACACGGAAAAGGACTGCGGACAGAAAAGAGATTGACGGCAAAGTACGAAGAGAGCAACAAAGAGCAGAACGGCTTCCATTTGCTTTTTGCACGGTGAGTTGCAGAGGACGCGTGGTCAACTTCTACGAAAGAATACAAGAAGTTGACGGACAGTGGTACGGTAGGACACGAAAGAAAGACAATGAGCAAACTACTCTATGAGGAGGAGTCCTATGCCATCCGTCACGCCATGTTTGAAGTGTACAAAGAGATGGGAAACGGGCTTGTGGAGCCAATCTACCAGGAATGCGCGGAATGCGAATTGACTTTGGAAAACATTCCATTTGAAGCACAGAAGGAATTGGCACTCGCCTACAAGGGCAAAGCGCTGGAAAAGAAGTACATACCCGATTTAGTCTGCTACGGCAAGATCATTGTTGAGTTGAAAGCCGTTAAAGAGATTTGCCAGGAACATCGGGCGCAGGTCCTAAACTATCTGAAAATCACAGGGCTTCACCTCGGCCTGTTGGTGAACTTTGGGCACTATCCCGACGTGGAAATTGAAAGGATAGTTCGTTAGTTCTCTTCCGTGCAGTTCCGTGTTTTCCGTGGTTCAGATTGTCTTAAGACTTGACAAAAACACTTGGAGGCCTTTGGCCGCGACTAAGACACGAAGAATGGAACCATGGAAATCACGGACCTATACGAAAAGAACCGGAAGTCTGTCTTCTGTCCAGCACACAGAGGTCGGAAATATTGAGCCGAATGCCCTATGATGCTGTGAGACCAAAGATGATGGACAGCAGCACATTCAAAATCGCAGGAAGCACCCATGCCCAACACAAACACCGTCCCCTTTCTTGAAGGGGTCAAGCGCGCATTCACCCGGATCGAACTGCCGGACGATGCGGGACTCATTGCCCGCAGCGGCGTTGTGCCGGAAGACCGGCTCAGGAGCATCCGCCGCACCTATTTTTTGGAGGCGGTGGTCTTCTTTCTGATCATGATGTCGGTGGTGTGGTGCGAATACTGGCTGGACAAGTCCGGCACCATGAAATACCGCGTTTTGGTGGGCGTGCCGGCCATCCTGTGGATGTTCGTGCTGTCGCCCATCGTGCATTGCCGCGTGGACGGCCCCGTCTTTCTCCAGCCGCACCAGCAATGGAACGGACTGGGCTGGTACTTCTGGGAGCTTCGCGGGCTCGGCAACCCGCTGCGCTATTACGTGGGCAAAGACGGCGAGCCGCCGCTGATGATCAAGCACTGGCGCTGCGTGGCCGCGGTGGTGGCAGCGATGACGCTGCTCTACATATCCGCCGCGTTCAACTTTTCGAAGGAAATTGACGCGCGATACGCGCTGCACTATCCGGCCTTCGGCGGCAAGCTCGGGTTCATCCTGTTTCTGCTGGTGGTGCTCGATCTCGGCTGGCTGTTTCTCGGCATTCCGTTCATGGTGCGGCTCGACAATTTCGCGAACAGTGTCCGCTTCATCGCCGCGTTTCTGATCGGCGTGCTGGTGTTCGTGGTGCTGTTCAACCTGTTCTTCCAGTTCGTGCTCGAGCCGTTCCGCGGGGCGCTGGAAGACTGGCACTACATCCGCCTGCGCGGCGAACCGTCGGCCGAGCGACTCCACACGCTCCTGCAGCCGCTGAAGATCGGCGGGCAGTGGTCCGGCTACGTCACCTGGGGCTGGGTGCAGCAGTTCATCTTCGCCAGCTATTTCGGCGTGCTCTTCGGCCGGGCCTTTCCGGTGGAACGGTCCCGCGCGGACCTGATGAAGGCCGTGCTGTGCACCGCCTTCTGTTTCTCGATGGTCCACCTGCCCAACGTGTGGCTCATGGTGTTCACGTTTGTCGGGGGCATCTTCGGCACGATCCTGTTCTACCAGATGTTCAATCTCTTCGCGCTCGGCTTCTCGCACGGGTTTGGCGGCTCGCTGCTCAACCAGCTCACGCCGATCAACTTCAGCGTCGGCGCGGACCAGATGCGCGGACGGTGAGCGGCGCCATGAACCGCCCCTCCCCTGCGGTGCTGCTGTTCCGTGTCGCGCGGGACACGGCATTCCGGGCGCGGCGCTACGGCATGCGCTCCGCATGGAACCGCCTGCGCACACCCTTCATGAACGAGGTGCTCCGCTGGCGCACCCGCCTCGAAAAGCCCCGTGTTGAATGCCCCTGCTGCGGCTGGCGCGGCGCGGCGTTCCGCTGGCTCGACATCGGGCAGTGGGTGCTGCCCCAGATCGAATGCCCCCAATGCGGCCGCCACGACCGCCACCGGCTCATGCGGCTGGTGATGGACACGCCCGCCGCCGAGGAACTCTTCAACGGCGCGCGCGTGCTGCACTGCGCGCCCGAGCCCGAAATGCGCGCATGGATGGACCGGCTCGGCGCGCGTTGCGTCGTCAGCGGCGACCTCGACCCGTTCATGTACGTGCTTGCGCCGCCGCCCAAGACCGCCGCCGACCTCACGGCGCTGCCCTTCCGGGACGGCGCGTTCGACGCGGTGGTTCATGTGCATGTGCTGGAGCACATCATGGACGACCGCGCCGCGCTGCGCGAAATCCGGCGGGTGCTGCGGCCCGGCGGCGCGATGCTGATGATGGTGCCCTTTGCGCCCATCCCGGCCACGGTCGAGTACGGAAAGCCCAATCCGGAGATGTACGGCCATGTGCGCGACTACTCGGCCGATGATTTCCCCGAGAAACTGGCGGACTTTGACGTGACGGCCTTCCGCGCCGACCGGTTTCTCGAACCGGCCGCCCGGGAGCGTTACCAGATTCGCCCCGACGAGACCGTGTTCTTGTGCCGCAAGCGGGGTGAACGATGAGGCAATAGTGCCTGGAGACCGCACATGAACCTATCGCGCCGTGAATTTCTGGCCCGCGCCGCGCTGGCGGCGGGTGCCGCGACCATGGGCGGTTGCGCAACGGCCCGCGCCGCAAAGAACGGCCCCGGGGCGGCCCAGCCGAATTTCGTCATCTTCCTGACCGACGATCAGGGCTACGGCGATCTCGGCTGCATGGGCGCGAAGGACTTGCGCACCCCCCGCCTGGACGCGCTTGCCGCGGACGGTGTGCGCTTCACCAACTGGTACTCCAATTCGCCCGTTTGCTCGCCGTCGCGCGCGGCGCTGCTGACGGGCCGCTATCCCTGCCACGCGGGCGTGCGCCAAATCCTGGGTGGCAACCGCGATACCGAGGGCCTGCCGTTGGACACACCGACACTGGCAGAGGCGCTCAAACCGCTCGGCTACCGCACGGCCCTCTTTGGCAAGTGGCACCTGGGTGCGGCGCCGGAATACCGGCCGGACAGGCGCGGCTTCGACGAGTCCTTCAACTTCCTGGCGGGCTGCATAGACTACTACTCCCACATCTTCTATTGGGGCTTGAACGCCCAGCATGACCCCGTCCACGACCTCTGGCACAACGGCAAGGAAGTCTGGGAGAACGGCAAATACTTCACGGAACTCATCGCCGACCACGCCGCGGAATTCGTGCGCCGGTCCGCCGAAAAGCCCTTCTTCATGCACGTCGCGTTCAACGCGCCGCACTACCCCATGCATGCGCCGAAGGAATACATGGACCGCTTCGCGCACCTGCCCCAAGAGCGGCAAATCATGGCCGCCATGCTCGCCGCCGTGGACGACGGCGTGGGCCGGGTGGTGGACGAACTCAAGAAGCAGGGCGTTTACGACAACACCTGCATTCTCTTCATGAGCGACAACGGTCCGTCACGCGAGACGCGCAACTGGTTCGACGGCACCCGCGAGCCCTTCATGGGCGGCTCCTCCGGCGGGCTCAAAGCCAACAAGTTCAGCCTCTACGAGGGCGGCATCCGCGTGCCCGGCCTGATGTGCTGGCCCAGCCGCATCCCGGCGGGGCAGGTCACAGACCGGCCCGCCATCGCCATGGACGCCTTCCCCACCTTCCTCCGCGCCGCGGGCGGCGACACGGCCAAGTACGACCTCGACGGAACGGACCTCCTGCCCGCATTAACCAATAATGCGGCATGGCCGGAACGCCAGCTCTTCTGGGAGTACGGCGAGCAGACCGCCGTGCGTGACGGCAACTGGAAACTGGTGGTAAACGGCCGCATCCTCGACAAGAGCAAGCCGGAGGAGGCGGTACACCTGTCCGACCTGTCCGCCGATCCCGGCGAGACCCAGAATCTCGCCGCCGCCCAGCCCGAAGCAACCGCCCGCCTGCAACAAGCCGCCGAAGCATGGCGCACCAGTATGAAGATCTAGTGTAGTGAGTCATCCTGATGGCATCTTATCTTGACGCACAAATGCCGCGAAAAGCAGGTACAGACACGCCTTTCAAACTGCCGAAAGGCGAGTC
>CALDSM010000219.1 GCA_937923585.1 uncultured bacterium | reverse complement strand
TACATCTCGTCGCGGCCCTGCGGGTCCAGCCCGTTCATGGGCTCGTCCAGGAACAGCAGTTCCGGCTGCGCCGCGAGCGCCTGCGCGATCTTGATGCGCTGGCGCATGCCCTTGCTGTACTCCTCGATGGGGTCGTGCATGCGCCCGGTCATGCGCACCATCTCGCAGGCCTCCTCCGCCTTGGCGGACGCCATGCGGGAGCCCATGCCCCAGTACCGGTTCAGCCAGTAGACGAATTCGTAGCCCGTGGTGTTGTCGTAGAAGTTGTCAATCTCGGGGCAGTAGCCGATGCGGCGCAGCACCCGCATGTTGTTGCGGGGCGGCTCGCCCAGCACGCGCACCTCGCCCCGGCTCGGGCCGTGCAGGCCCAGCGCCAGCTTGATGAAGGTGCTCTTGCCCGCCCCGTTCGGCCCGAGCAGGCCGGTGACGCCCGGTTCAATCACCAGGTCAAGATTGTTGATTGCCATCACCTCGCCAAACCACTTGGAAAGGGAGCGTGCCTCGATGATCGCGCTCATGCCGCCACCTCCGCCCGTCGTGCGCGCCACATGATGATGGCCAGCGCCAGCAGACAGGTCGCCCCGACATACAGCAGCGGCCATTCCCAGCGCAGTTCAAACAGCAGCCGCGTTTCCTGGAACAGTTCCTGTCCGAGCCGGTCCAGCGCCAGGGGGAACGACAGCACCAGGTAATCCCGGTCGCGCAGCGCCCCGGCGAGCAGCCCCGCCATGGTCGAGTTGGCGATCAGCAGCATGAACACCGTGATGGCCGCGTAGTTCTGGCCGGGCATCACCGCGGAGCACGCAAGAATGCACAGGGCCGTGGGAATCACCACCGCCAGCGAATAGCCCATCGCCGCGCCGCCCCAGAAGAGCGAGTCGCTCAGCGTCTGCGCGCCGGGCAGCAGCAGGTTGTGCTGCACCAGCACCAGGATGACCGGCAGCGCGGTCAGCGAAAGGCCCAGCAGAATCAGGGCCAGCACCTTGCCGAGCACGTAGTCGTACCAGCGCAGCGGCTTGGAGAAATAAATTTCCATCAGGTTGTTGCGGATGTCGTTGCAGATCATGCCCGACCCCGCGTACAGCAGCGTGATGAACATCAGCGGCGTCTGGAGCCGGACAAACTCGAAGAACATGCGCGCGTTGACGACAATGACCTCGACCTGCTTTAACAGCGGCGCCATGGGGTGGTTGGGGTCCTGCACGATCACATCGTAGCCCACCACCTGCAAGACGCGGAAAATCACGTGCAGCCCGGCCAGCAGCACCAGCAGCTTGAAGATGCGCGACCGCGACAGCACGCGGAATTCCTGCTCGACCACGATCCACCAGCGGAACTGGTGGCGCAGCCCGCCCTCGTAGTTTCGGTACGTTTGCTCATAGACCGGCACGGATCAGCCCTCCCCGATCGCTTCGATGACCGCCTCTTCCAGTGACTGCCGCGACGGACGGAAGTGGCGCACCTGCGTCCCCGCCGATTTCGCGGCCTCAAACAGATCGCCCGTGCCCATGCCCTCGGGCAGGGTCACCTGAAGGTTGCCAGACGGCTGGACCTTCACCCAGGACACGCCGCGGGCCTCCACGCCCGCCAGAAACTCCGGTTCGCAGTCGCGCAGCCGCATCTCAAAGCGGCGATCCTGCGGCGCCATAAGGTCGCTGAGAAGCCCGTCGCGGATCACCCTGCCCCGGTTGATCATGACAACGCGCTCGCACACGTGCTGCACGTCGGGCAGCAGGTGCGAGGAGAGGATGACCGTCACGCCGCGCCGCGAGGCGATCTCGCGGATGAGTTCCAGCATCTCGATGCGGCCGTCCGGGTCGAGACCGTTCGTCGGCTCGTCCAGGAACAGCAGCTTCGGATCGTGAACCAGCGCCTGCGCCAGCTTCACCCGCTGGAGCATGCCGGTCGAGTAGGTCTCCATGTTCCGGTAGCGCGCCTCGCCGAGACCGACGTAGTTCAGCACCTCGTGCGTCCGTTCCATCGCGTCCACGCGGGACATGCCAAAAAGGCGCCCGCAGTAGGTGAGGAAGGACACGGCGCTGATCTTCGGGCTCGACGCCTCGCGCTCGGGCATGTAGCCCATGCGCTGGCGCACCTGGAGCGCATTGTCCGGCAGTTCCAGCCCCATCACCCGCACATGCCCCGATTCGGGACGGATGAAGCCGAGCAGCGTCTTGATGATGGTGCTTTTGCCCGCGCCGTTGGGGCCGAGCAGGCCCACTGCCCCCTCCGAGAGCGAGCAGGTGACGCCGTTGAGCGCGCGCAGCCCGCCGTAGCTTACGACCAGTTCCTCAAGTTCAATCAGCGCCATTGCCGCCTCGTCAGAAGTTCGTGACATTCAGTTGCAGCGGAATCACCTGAGATTCGCCGACCGTCACCAGTTGCGTATGCACGTAGCGCACCGAAAGCGGATTCGCCCCGCCCATTTCAAAATAGTACACGTCCAGCTGCCAGTCGCCCTGCGGCACATCCTCCAGGGTGAACGTGCCCATCGGGTTGATGCCGGTGCTTTGGCCCATCAGCTGCTGTATGTCTGCCATCCCGCCCAGCGGCACGGGACTGCCGCCCGGCGCGTGCAGCACACCGCGCCCGCCGAGCATGCTGGACGGTCCGGGAACGCAGGTGCCCTCGATCCGCGCACCGGTCTGGTTGCCGAAGTCGCAGCGGGTCGTCTGGCCCTCCGTGATGGTCACCTGCAGGCCGCGCGCGCCGTAAATGCTGTTAATGTCGCCGCTCGAAATCTCGGTGACCATCGCCTGGTACGTGCCTGAGGACAGGCCGTCAATCATGTAGTGCCCGCTCTGGTCGGTGGTCGCGCTCTTGGTGGTGCCGTTGCCCGCGATCATGACCACCGCACCCGGCGATGCCTGGCCGTCCTTGTACACATACCCCTCCACGGCGCCGCCGGAACCGAGGCGGATGCGGACGTTCTCCTGCCTGCCGCCCTCGGCAAGGCTGATGATGTCGCTCGTGCCCGTGGCGTAACTGGGATGCTTGGCAACGACGATGTAATTGCTGGCGGGGAGATTCTCGAAGACAAAAGTTCCGTCCGCGCCCACCTGCTGCGTTCTGTCGCCTGAAGCGGAGGGCAGGAGCATCATCGCCTCGGCGGCCGAGTTTGCCTCGACCAGCATCACCTGCGCGCCCTGCACGCTGCCCCCGTCGCCCGCGTAGACCGTGCCGGAAACGGTGCCGCCGCGGTTGTCCAGCACGATTTTCACGTTGTCCGTGACCTGGCCCGCCGCCACCTCCACCTCGACGCGCGCGGGGGTGTAGCCCTCCGCTTTGGCTTCAAGACGGTAGGCACCGGCGTTGACGCGCATCTCAAAACTGCCGTCGGGGTTGGAAAAAGTCATCGAGTTGGTCGCGCCCGACATGGCGCTCATCATGTCGAGTCTGCCCTCGCCCCCTGCCGCAAGGGGATAGGCGTCAATGGTGTACGCGGTCGGGGGGCTGCCGGTGTCCTTGGCGATGACCGTGCCGCGGATGGTGGCCGTCTGTTTCAGCACCACCTGGATTTCCTCATTGAGGCGCACGCGGCGCACGGTGGTCGGCGCGTAGCCCTCCTTGGACACTTCCAGGGAGTAATACCCGGTGTTTACGCCGTCAAAGTTGAACTTGCCGCCGCCGCCGGAGGTGGTGCTGCGCTCTATCGCGTCCAGGGACGCGCCGGACATGCCCGTCAGCTTGATGTTCGCGCCGTCCACGACGGCTCCGGTGCCGTCCTTCACGGTGCCAAACACGCGGTACTGGCCGTCGTCCGCGGAACTGAGCGTCAGCTCCACCTTCATGTCGCTGTAGCCGTCCGGATAGATCGGATAGCCCATGGCGGAAATCTTGAAGCCCTTCTTGCGCGCGAACACTTGGTATTCGC
>CALDSM010000218.1 GCA_937923585.1 uncultured bacterium | reverse complement strand
GTGCGCCTCGGCAAGGACAGCGCGTGTGCGGCGCCCTCGAATGGTGCACGGCGTCCGCCGATTCCGGTCCACGTTCCTTTGTCGGACTTGACAGTGTATTGTCCGCTCAGGTTCACCAATGCCAGTTCGTTCTCGCCCGTTTCGAAATGCCACAAGCCGCCCGTCTTCAGCTTGCGTATCTGAAACGATATCAACTCCCAGCCCGCACTCTCCGGGGTGATCGAGAGTGTCAATCCGGGATCTTCTGGGTGTTGAGCAGGGTTTACAATCAGGTTCTGTGCGTTGTATTGTTTCATAGCACGCGGCACCAGGGTTTAGGGTTTAGGGTTTAGGGTGTAGGGAAAGACGGACATGGGCCGTCTGTGTTCCGTATCAAAGCTTACTTTGGCTTCCCCTGGAGTGTGCGAATCATGCTTGACAGCATCTTGCCCACTTCCTGGGTCATGCTCCATATGATTGCCGCCTTCTCTCGCGTGGCGAAGTTCAAGCGCACGGCAAGGGTAATGTGTGTCTCCAGTTCGGCAAGAGGGCCTCGCGCTATGCTGAGATGATGCAGGTAATCGCCGCGATGGACACGGCCATAACCTTCAGCGATATTTGCCGGAATGGAGACCGCCGCCCGCTGCATTTGACTTGTCAATCCGTATCGTTCATGGGCTGGGAATTCAGATGTCATTTCATACACCGCCACGACCATATCCATCGCCTTCTTCCAGACCTCCAGTTCCCTGTAATTCCTCATTTCTTGCCTTCCTAAACCCTACACCCAACACCCTAAACCCTCCCCACACTCTTTCCCGCGGATTTAAGCTCTTCACACGCTTGAACCACCCGTGCGGCCATCCCGGCACGCCCCTTGTCCAGCCAGGTGCTTGCAAGGTAATCCTGTTTCACGCCCACTTCGCCATCAACCATCAACACCCCGGCATAGCGGGTGAACATGTGATCCGCCACCGCGCGCGTCAGTGAATACTGCGTGTCCGTGTGAATGTTCATCTTGACCACGCCGTAGTCCAGCGTTTCATGAATCTCGACCGTCTCCGTGCCTGATCCACCGTGAAACACCAGCCACATGCGCGCCGCATTTCCATGCCGCGCCGTCACCGCCTTCTGGCCTTCTTGAAGTATCTTGGGCATGAGTTTCACGTGCCCCGGCTTATAGACGCCGTGTACATTGCCAAAGGTGGCCGCGAGCATGAATCGACCACCTTCCACCCTGCTCAGCGTCTCGTACACCAGCATCATGTCCTCCGGTGTGGTGTAGAGTTTGGCGTTGGGCGCGCCTGTTATCCCGTCTTCCTCGCCGCCCACCACACCCGCCTCCACCTCCAGGATTATCTCGTTGTCGCGGCACAGCGCCAGCAACTCCTCCGCGATACGAAGGTTCTCCCGCATGGGCAGGTCGCTGCCATCGTACATGTGACTATGGAAGAGATTGGGCAGGCCGACAGCGCGACGGCGCGCGGTCTCGGCGATGAGCGGTTTCAGGAAGGAGTCCACCTTGGCGGTTGGACAATGGTCCGAATGAATGGCAACATAGACTCCCACCTTCTCCGCGACCCGCCGTGCGTGCTCCGCCAGCGTGATTGCACCCAGCACCGGATCCTTCGCCGGACCGGACGTATGCATCCCCGCCGCCACAGATATCTGGATAATGCCGTCACTCTGCGCCGCCACGAACCCCTCGATGGCCGCATTCAGACTGGTCAGTTCCAGCACGTTGATCGCCGGATAGGCAAAGCCTCCGGACAGGGCCCGGTCGAGCATCCGGACATACATGGCATGATCGGCTACCGGCATGATGCTGTTCTCCATGACGCGGCGGCGCAGAAAAGGAACCCGCCGCCCTTCGCCGGAGTCTAGCAGAGCCCCCCCGGCATATCAAAAGAGTTGGGGATTGGCGCGACCATGACACGGATGAATCAGTGGCTTCTCACGGGATCTTCCGAACCATTCGGCTTCGCGGCCGACCCGGACTTTGCGGCGCGCCGAAACGACTCCAAGTCGCGCCGCGGATTCTCCCACGCCTTTGACACGGCGGCATTCACGAGTTTGAGCGCCCGCCTGTAGTCCGGGTCCTGCGCATTGGCGTAGACGGTGCGGCTGCAGGCTTGCCGTTCCGGCACGGATCGTCCACGCGGCGCGGCCAGAAAGAGGCTCTTCTTGGGATGATTCAGGTCTATCCAGTCCAGCCGCGTGACCTCGTCCGGGTTGTGGCAGGCCGCACAGCGGCGCGCGTGTATCTCGAGCAGTTGCTTCCGCAAATCCTTGTCTGCGGCCAGGTCATATGCCGCCTTTTCCGGGCGTTTGTTCACAAACCGGTCATGGTAGGGTGCGTTGGCGTCTATCCACATGGTCAGCCGCAGCCGCTCCTCCGCGCTGAGTTTCACCCTGCCCGCGTGCTTCCCGTCGTCCAAAGCGGCCATCAGTCTGCTCTTCAGCGAACCATAGGCCCCCGGCGGCGTGATGCTCGCGTCCTGTGCGCGGGCCGCGGACATGGAGATCAGATTGTTGGCCAGAATGGTCTCAAACGCGCGGTTGTGACCGTAACCGGCCACCTCATCATCAAAGGAAATGAGCCCGCCGGAAAAGTCCAATCCACCCGCAGGCTTGAGTCCCCCATGGCAATCCACGCAGTGTTTGTCGAGCACCGGCTGCACGTCCCGCAGGAAGCTGATCGGCCGATCCCCCCAGGGTGCCGGCAGGAGCGTATTCGCACCGTTCTTGAGCGCCTCCGTGGTCCTTTGCCCGGGTTGCACGGGTGCGCCCGCCCGGGACTCATGGCAGCCGGCGCATCCGCGCACCTCTCCGGGCTGGAGACTGATGAAGGACCGCATCCGCCGCAATTCCATTCGGTTTTCGTCGAGCAGCTGGAAATACACCGCCGTGTCGGCGGGAACGCGGAATCGCACACTCCCGTCCGGCAGTACCGGCGCATCGCCGAGAATGCGGATGGGCGTCCAGTTGGTCAGGTTCTTCCGTTCCGCGCCCGGCCCGCCATAGCGGTGATCCTCGCCGTAGCGCTGTCCACCGTTTTCGTTGTCATAGGGCCAGCCAATCGGCTCGGCGATGCGGAGATAGCGTATCCTGCCCGCGGGGAGATCCGGATTGCCGTAGGCAATGTCGTTCACGATGCACAGGGCATCCTTCATTTCCAGATTGGTGCTGTCTGAGAGTGTGGCCGGGAACGCCCGGGGGCGCAGGGGGATGGGCGAGAAACAGGAGATGGACGGGTCGCGGCAGATGAGCTCCTTGTTCCCGTAAACATCCACATAGTACAGCCCGTAACCGGCGGGTTCGGTGGTCTTGTCTCCGTGCGTGTAGGAGACGAGGAAACATTCTTCCGACAACGCCCAAGGGGTACCGTAGAAGCCGCTGTTGTCGGAAACTCCGCCCTCGGGCACGGGCACGCCGTCCATCCCCCCCTCCGGCGGATTGATGTTCGGCGTCACGATGCCGATGCCGCGGGGTTCGTTGACGCCTATGCGGTGGTCCAGCACCACCAGCGGCCCGACAGGCAGCGTGTGATGGCCCGCCGCTATGGCAACCAACTTGCCGCTGCCCGGTATGGACCGGGTCTCCTCCAGCGCCCAGGGATTGACAAAGTGCTGCTTGAAGATCGCGTCGGCGCCCGTCCCGTCCGGCCGGACGACCCACGGAGACTGGATGAATGCCCAACTCCGCTCGTGATATTCCCAGCGCGTGTAGGCGATCAGGCCGTTGTCCAGGCAGTGCGGCAGGTAGTCGCCGTCCTTGTTGGCGCTGAGCCTGCGGATGCCGCTGCCGTCCGGCTTCATCACGTAGAGGTTGCAGCTGGTCTCGTCCTTGTCGTACTCGTTGCATTGCAGCGAGGTGCCGCAGCGCTCGGACACAAACACGATGTCTCCGTTGGACGCATAGGTTGGATCCAGGTCACTCCATTCACCGGAGGTCAACTGCCGGACATTTCCGTCTTCAAGCCGCAGTTCGAATATGTGAATGGGCTCCACTTCCCGGCGGAGGCGGTAGCTTTGCGCGCGGTCCAGCCAACCTTCGGGCGGGTTCTCGCTCTTCGCGCGGGCATAGCCAAACACGATGCGGCTGCCGTCATACCACAGGTCCAGCCCATGCACATGCCCCGGTCCCAGGGCGTTGTTGAGCAGTGTGCGAACCGCAACGGCGGGCGCATCGGCAGCCGTTTCCCGGAGACCGGCCAGCGCACTGAAAAGCCCGTTGCCTCCGGGTCCGGCCGAGAGGACACAAAGGTCCCCGCCGGGCTTTGAAACCCAGGGCATGTGGTTCAAGCAGACATCGGGATAGGTTTCCTGCGTGAAACGCTTGACGAACAGCAGCCGGTCGAAGTCCAGCAGCGGGTTGCGCAGCACCATCCCGCGAAGAAGCCAGCGCACGTCGAGATACAGCCCGCGCAAGGTCTCCGCCGGGACATTTGCGGGCAAGGCGGCGAAGCGGGCGGCGGCCTGGTCCAATGCGCCCGATGAAGAGGAAACATCCATCCCCTGCACCCCCAGGCGTAATGCCTCTTTGCGCGCCCGGTCAATGCATGCGGCTACCGGGTACTCCGCCGTGATGGATGTCTTGGCGGTGGACCAGGGACTCAAACTGCACTGGTCTGCGGGGTGGCCCAGCGCGATATTTTTCGTGTCTTCCCCAAGGGCATAGACCTCCACCTCGTCGAGATGGAGGAAGATGGGCGCGGGGCTCGGGATCGCAAGCCGAATGAACCGGGTCTTCAATCCCTGGCCGCCAAAGGACACTTCAAGGGGCGCAGCACCGCTGATACCGCCGAAATGCTGCCCCTTGTTGTCATGGCACAGGTTCCAAGACTTCCCGTCGTCGGATGCGAATATTTGCAGTGTGTCCGCGTTGTGGAGGCCGGGCGCATAGTCCAGCCGGTTGTACACCACCATCCGCCCGACGACCTTTGCCTCGCCCAAATCCACCTGCCACCACGGGTTGGCATTCTGGCCCGTGTGGAATCCATACGCGCCGTTCTTCACGCCGTCGCACGCCCCAGCCGCGTCCGACTGCGTCGTGACGGGGCGTTGCAGGCTGCGCAGCCAGTCCTCCTCCACCAGTTTCCGCATCTCCCCCGCGGTAACACCCGCGTCCTGCGGATGGCTGACACAGGGGTCCGGCAAGGGGGGCACCCGATCAACGGCGAATGCCATCGAAGACAGGGTCAACAGAACCAGCCACAGTCCTGCGGTTCTCGGCGAAAGACTTTTGTACACTGTTTTTCCAATCCTGCAAAGTTCGGAAATGTCAGAGGCGACACTCGTTGGCTCCCGCTCGGGACAAAGTTGCCATGGATCACGAGCTGGACAAGCAGGGACTATTCATGGTCAAATCGGCATGGATTCTTCCCACAGTGTTTCCGGGGCCTTGTGTATGTTGTCGGGCCGAACCACCGTGCCCAACGCCACCGACACCTTCATGAACGACGCGGGTTCCCGGAGTTTCACAAACGGCTGCCTGAGCACGTAGGACTTCATGCCGCAAATACGCCTTTCCTGGTTCTCAAAGACAGGTTCCAAGCTGCCGCCGTCCCCCGCCTCCACTTCGATGACGTCCAATAAGACCATGAAGAGACCCTATGATGTTATTGCAGGGGGGCAATGCGGCGCGAGCCATCGCGCCCGCTTGTTGTTCCGCGCACCAAGATGATATCCGCGCTTCCCGGACGGTGCAAACCGCACGACAGGCTCCGGCACACGGCATGTACACGTCATTTGCGGTTCCGCATCCGGACGGTTCTGAACACTGGAGGAGCGGCAATCATCAGGCAGGCGAGAATCTCACTGTCCGTCTGCCCCGTGGTTGTCACCGGTGCCGCCGGGGGCCCCTGCTTCCCGCGCGGGGGCGTTTGCGGTGCGAGGGGTTTCGGCGGGGCTCGTCGTCGGGGTTGTCCGGTTCGACGGGAAGCGGGTGGGCTTCGACGAAGCGCTCCTTCTGCCGCGCGACAACGCGGTCCTGGGCCTCTTCGATGATGTTGATGCTGTTGCATCGCGGGCACCGTGAATGAAGACCGGCGCTCTCATCCAGGTAGACATAACCGCAGTAGGTGCAGCGCCAGAGGTTCTGCTTCTCCAGCACGCGCAGCGAGCGCCGCGAGCCCAGTTCGCCGAAGAGCCAGAGTGTGGCCATGCCGAGCAGAATAAGCACGCTGTATAGGATGACGGCGGTCGTGAGGCTGATGGTAATCATTGGGCGCAGGTTCGGGTACAGTCCCCCATTTCCGGTCGGGGGTGCTGCCGTGAAAAGAAGTCCTTGGCGGAAATGGGGTACAGTCCCCTGGTGCTTGCAGTGGTGAGCCTGATGGCGATCATGGCTGTTCTTCCGCGGGCCGGATGAACAGGGTGCCCATTTGTTTCGCAGCAACGCCGGCCTCTCCACCGGCGTCGGCGGGCAGCGGTGCGAAGCGGTACTGCAGGGCCACGCCTTGTATGGTGTCCACGACACCCGCATCATCTACGGCTGGGCACCACACATTGACGACGCGCCCGGCGGGCGTGACCGTCAGCACCACCTCGACGGGCCAGCGCAATCCTGCGTTGGCGGCGTCGGCCAGCGCGGGGATGGGCGGCGAGAACAGCAGTTCGCGATCGCGCGGTTCGGCGTCCCAGACGATTTCGCCGCTGTATCCGGCGGCGGGGCGGTGCTTATCCACAGCCTGCCGCGGCTTCTCCGGTGCGGCAGGCGTTTCGGGCAGAACCAGGTCGCGGAGCGACTGGCCCAGGGTTTGCAGGCCGCCCGCAAACTTGGCCCAACTGTCGGTGGGCCCGAAGACGCGGTCCAGCGCGGCGGGGTCTGTGCCCGCATCGCTGCGCACCCGCAGGCGGTCCAGTTCGGCGAAATCCATCGTGGGCAGTTCGACCTGCGTCTCCGCCGACTGCGCCAACAGCAGCGGCCGGCGCAGGACCAGTTCGCCGCCGCCGGACCGCGCGGGCGCGCCCGCATCGGGCGCGGGGACCGCTTCGGAGATGATCTGAAGCTGGCAGTACTTGGCCTGGGATTCCGGGAAGACGACCACGATGCGGAACACGGTCACCATGGACAGATGGAACAGCGTGGCGATCAGCAACGCCACGGCCAGCCGCGGCGGCATGGGCCAGCGGCGCGGCGTCCGCCTACCGGGAGCCAATCGGGAGATTGGCGATCCCAGGGCAGGCGGGACGCCTGCGGTACGGGCGGACATCTCACTCCCCCCGCGGTGCGACGGGCTGCTGCGCGGCGATGCCGTAGTGCGTGATCCCGGCGCCGTTCGCAATGCCCAAAACGCGCATGAGCCGCTCGGTGGGCACGTTCCGGTCGGGCCGCACCATGACCAGCGCCTCGGGGTTCCTGCTCTTGAGGTCCACAAGCGCGGCACGCAGCCCGGCCCAGTCGGCCATTGGCGTTTCCCCGACATACACGCCGCCGCCGTTGTCGGGGCCGCCCGCGCCGACGGCGAGGGTGATGGTCATGTCGCGCCGCTCAATCTGCGCCGCGTCCTCGCTCTGGATCAGCTCGATGGGCACGGAGGACTGCACCACGAAGGAGGAGGAGAGCATGAAGAAGAACAGGAGCAGCAGCACGACATTGACCATGGAGGTCATGTCGAGCGCGGCGCGCACCTTGAGGCCGCTGTTGCGCGGGAAGCGCATGGCCTCAGTACTCGCGCTCGCCGTGCCGGCGCGTCAGCAGGTCCATCAGTTCGGAGGAGCCGGCCTCCATCCCGATCACCATGCCCTGCACGCGGGTCACGAAGTAGTTGTAGACGATGAGCGCGGGGATGGCCACGACGAGGCCCGCCGCGGTGGCGACGAGCGCGTTGCCGATGCCCTCGGCCAGGTCGGCGGGGCTCACCTGGCCGCGCGCGTTCTGAATCTGCGCGAAGCACTTGATCATGCCCTGCACCGTTCCGAGCAGGCCCAGCATGGGCGCGATCGTGGCGCAGGTGGCCAGGCCGGAAAGGTAGCGCTCCAGCCGCGGCACCTCAAAGCGGGCGGCGTCCTCGATGGCCTCGCGGATGTCGTCGCGGGACCGGTTGTGCTTCAGGAGGCCCGCCTTGATGATCCGCGCGATCGGGGCCTTTGACTCGTCGCACTGCTCCAGCGCCTCCTGGATGCGGTCCTGCCGCAGCACCTGGCGCATCGTGTCCATGAACTCGCGCGTGTCCACGTCGGCGCGGCGCAGCGCGAGGAAGCGCTCGATGATGATGGTGAGCGCCACGATGGAGCACAGCAGGATCGGCCACATCAGCACGCCGCCCCGCGCAATCAGCTCGTAGTATTGGTTCAGGCTCATGCGGTTATCCGTTCGCGCCGGCGGCCACATCGTGGCTGACCAGCGTGCCCAGTCCTTTGTCGGTGAAGATTTCCAGCAGCAGGCTGTGCGGCACGCGCCCGTCTATGATGTGCGTGCGGCGCACACCGAAATCGAGCGCCTTGAGGCACGCGTCAATCTTGGGCACCATGCCGCCCGAAATCACGCCCTTCTGTTTCAGCGTCTCCACGTCCTGCGTGTGCAGCCGGTGGATGAGCGTCTCCGGATCGTCCTTGTCACTCAGCAGGCCCGGCGTGTCGGTGAGGAACACCAGTTTTTCCGCCTGGATGGCCGCGGCCAGGTCGCCCGCGGCGGTGTCGGCGTTCACGTTCCAGGTGCCGCCGTTCATGTCGGTGGCGATGGGCGCGATGACCGGAATGAGCCCGGCGTCGCACACGGCCGTGATCACCTTCGGGTTCACGCTGGCGATCTCGCCCACCAGCCCGATGTCCTCGCCGCCCTCGAGCACCTTCGTGGCGCAGAAGAGCCGCCCGTCCTTGCCGCTCAGGCCGACCGCCATACCGCCCGCCTGGTTGATGAGGTTCACGATGTCCTTGTTCACCCGGCCGGCCAGCACCATTTCCACCACGTCCATGGTGGGCTCGTCGGTGATGCGCAGGCCGTTCTTGCTGAACTTCGACTCGATGTTGAGCTTCTTGAGCATGGCGTTGATGGCCGGGCCGCCGCCGTGCACCACGATGGGCTTGAGCCCGAGGTAGCGCATCATGACGATGTCCTGCGCGGTGATGGCGCGCAGCGCCGGCTCAAGCATGGCCGCGCCGCCGTACTTGATGACAACGGTCCGGCCCTCGAACTGGCGAATGTACGGAAGCGCCTCGATCAGCACGTCGGCCTTTTCAATCCATCGCTTCATGGCGTATGACTCCATCATTCATCCTGATTTATTGCAGCGCGCAGTGAAGGCGCATTCTTAAAAGGCAATCGTTATCCGTCGCTTTCCTTCTTGACCACAAAGAACGCAAGGAACGCAAAGAAATGATCCAATATTTTCCTAAGCCGCAAAACGCGAAGAACATAAGTCTTCCTGTCTTCTTCCGTGTCCCACAATATTGCTGTCTTATAACGGCTTGTCCTCTTTCACAGGACTTGGCTGAGCCGTGGCCAAATGCTTTCGACAATGGAAGACAGGTGCAAGATCTGCTTGTCTTTGCGTTCCTTGCGCTCTTTGTGGTTTTTTCTCTCTTGTTCTTTTCCGTGTGCTTCCGTGTTTTCCGTGGTTCCCTCTTCTGTCTTTTAACTGCGATAATCCGCGTTGATGCTCACGTAGTCGTGGCTCAGGTCCGAAGTCCAGTATAGGGCGCGGCCGGGCCCGGCGCCCAGCACCACATGCACGTGAATGTCGCGCCGTTTCATCAGTTCGGCGGCGTGCGCCTCGTCGAAGGATGTCGGCGTGCCTTCGCGCACCACTTCCAGCCCCTCAATCGAGATGGCCAGCCGCTCCTGGGAGAATTCCGCGCCCGAATAGCCCGCGGCGCAGGCGATACGGCCCCAGTTCGGGTCCTGCCCGAAAAAGGCCGTCTTGCACAATTGCGACTGGGCCACGGCCTTGGCGGCCAACTGCGCGTCCGCGTCGGAGACGGCGCCCTCGACGAGGATCTCGATGAATTTCGTCGCGCCCTCGCCGTCGCGCACGAGCGCCTGCGCCGTGGAAATGCAGATCTTGAGGAACACGTCGGCGAAGGTGTTGAAGTCCGCCGTGCCCGGCTCCAGCACCGGGATGCCGGACCGACCGTTGGCCAGGCACAGCAGCGTGTCGTTGGTGCTGTTGTCGTTGTCCACACAGACGCAGTTGAACGACCGTTTCGCGCAGTCCGAAAGCAGCGCGCGCAGGTCGGCGGCGCGGATGGCCGCGTCCGTCGTCATGAAGCAGAGCATGGTGGCCAGGTTGGGCGCGATCATGCCCGAACCCTTGGCGATGGCGCCGATGCGCACCGTGCCACACCCGAGCGCCACCTCCACGGCCAGTTCCTTGGGCACCGTGTCGGTGGTCATGATGGCCGCAGCGGCGTCTCCGCCGCCCGTGTCCGACAGCGCTGCGGCGCAGCCGCCGACGCCGTTGGCAATCCGGTCCATCGGAAGCGGCAGGCCGATGACGCCGGTGCTGCACACGCACACCTCGGTGACCGGCACGCCCAGCGCCCCGGCCACCATTTCAGCGGTGGCCTGCACGTCGGCCAGGCCCTGCGCGCCCGTGCAGGAGTTTGCGTTGCCGCTGTTGGCGAAGACGGCGCGCGCCGTCTCGCGCACGCACACGCCCTGCGTCCACAGCACGCCCGCGGCCTTCACCCGGTTCCTGGTGAACACGCCCGCCACCGCGGCGGGCACGTCGCTCACAATAAGCGCGCAGTCCTTCTTGGTGG
>CALDSM010000217.1 GCA_937923585.1 uncultured bacterium | reverse complement strand
CGAGATCTGATCGTGACTGGAGTTCAGACGTGTGCTCTTCCGATCTTGGAAATCGTCCACCCCGATGTCGTCGGCGGCGAACAACCGGTGTATGCGCCCGGCGTCGGGAGCAACAGTGAAACCGGCATCGGGGCGCTTATTCCCTGGGCGGACAAATTATGGGCCGTCGGATATGTGGCGCACATCAAGGGGAAGGGCATAGGCCTCTACGAAATCAGCGACGACATGACCATGCGGCTCCATCCCGAGTCGGTGACGGGAACCTTTGCCAACCGCATGGTGCACTGGGAAACGGAACAGGCGATCATCGGTCCGCACGTGATAGACGCCAAGGGCGGGGTGCGCACCATTGAGGCGCTGAAGTCGCACCGGCTGACGGCCACGGCACGGCACCTGGAGCACCCCGGGACGATGGCCTATTTCCTCACTATGGAGGGCCTGTTTTTCGAGGTGGACCTGAAGACGCTGGAGGCGCGGCAGTTGGCGGACCTGGTGAAGGAACTCGGCATCGGGGGCCAGCCGCATTTCAAGGGATGCTTTTCGGCGCAGGGCCGGGTGGTGGTGGCCAACAACACCTACGAGGAAGAGGAGTATCTGGGCAAACGCGCGTCGGGCTGTCTGGCCGAGTGGGACGGGAAGACATGGACCGTGCTGGAGCGCAATCCCTTTGTCGAGGTTTCCGGAAAGCAGAACCCCAGGGCGGGAAGCCGGTACGGGAACACCCTGTATGCCACCGGTTGGTGCAAGTCGTCCGCGATCCTCCGCGTGCTCCACGACGGGACCTGGTCGCGCTACCTGCTCCCCAAGGCAAGCCAGGCCTACGACCACACGTGGAACACGGAGTGGATGCGCATCCGCGAAGCGCAGACGGAGCGGTACCTGATGGACCTGCACGGGCTCTTCTATGAACTTCCCCCGCTGGTGTACGGGGGAAAGGTGTGGGGCATCCGGCCCATCTGCACCCACCTGCGCATCGTGCCCGATTTCTGCCATTGGCGCGGACTCTTTGTCATGGCGGGCGACCAGACGGACAACGCCGTGGGTCAGCCGCAGTCGGGGTTCTGGTTTGGCAACATGGATGCGCTCTGGCAGATGGGCAAGCCCAAGGGCTGGGGCGGACCCTGGCAGGACACGGAGGTCGCGGCCGGCGCGGCATCCGACCCCTATCTGATGACGGGCTTTGACAAGAAATGCCTGCATCTGCGGCATGACGCGCCGCAGGAGGTGCAGTTCATGGTGGATGTGGACTTTCTCGGCGACGGGACTTGGGCGCCCTATGAAACCGTCGCAGTTCCCGCCGGACAGTACCGGCATCACGAATTCCCGGACGGTTTCTCGGCGCACTGGGTGAGGGTTCGCTGCGGCACCGCATGCAGAGCCACGGCGTATTTTGCCTATTCGTGAGATTGCCGGCCAAAAAACAGAAACGTTTTCACCCCCATCGTCTTGGTGCTATCATGTCTCCTAATCTGCTAGGACCCTTTTCAAGACACCCGGTCCGGTTTTGTCGGACGGGCCGCCCTCGAAAACAACTTCCGGAGAGATGAAGATATGGGACGCATGCGCTGTCTTGGTGTGCTGTTTGCACTGATGGTTTCGCCGCTGGCCGCAGGCGCCGAACCGGGTCCGGTGGACCTGGGCGCGGTGAGTGAACCGGGATTCCACGGGCTGTTTAACAAGATTCCGCTGGGGCCAAACAGCATTGACGGCATATCCTTTGAGCTTAAGGATGCCCTGGTCAAAGTCAAGGCAGGGAAACAGCAGCGCGTTGAACTCCCGCCGACGACCGCGGCCGCCCTCCACTTCCTGCATTTCACGGAGAACGCCGGGGACCGTATCGGGGCCTACACGCTGGTGTATGCCGACGGAAAGAAGGTGGAGATTCCGCTGACGAGCGGCCTGAACATCCACGACTGGTGGAAGCCGGGGACGCTTGCCTTTGCGGCGCTGGCCCACACGGATGCGTTCAAGACCGGCGAGAACACGGAGCAGAAGATAGGGTTCTGGCGTTTCTCCGTCCAGAACCCCCATCCGGAATCGCCCCTGACCGCCGTGGAAATCGCCAACACGGATGCGGTGGTCACCATCAACCTCATCGCGCTCACGCTTTCCGCCGCCTGCGGCGAGAACGTGGGCGAGGTGCCCGTCTGGGTGGTGGGCATGGACGAGGAGAAGTTCCTGCTGGCCGCGCTGAGCCGGCCCGGCCTCGTGGCGGGCAAGGAGAAGGCCTGCGCGCAACTGGCAAAGGTCGGCACCGTGAAGTGCGTTCCTGCGCTGGCCGCCTGCCTGAAGGACGAGAAACTGTCCGGCGCGGCACGGCTGGCGCTGGCCGCCATGGGCTATCCGGAAGCGCACCAGGCGCTCTGCGATGCGCTGGGCTCGACCGCAGGCGCGGTGAAGGCGGGCATCATTGAAAGCCTGGGCGCGGGAAAGAAACCGGAAGACGCAAGGCGGGTGACGCCCTTTGTGAATGACGCGGACCCGCTCATTGCGGACGCTGCCGTGGTGGCGCTCGGCAAGATCGGCGGAAAAGACGCTGTCGCCGCATTGAAACCGGTCGCCAAGAACGGAACGGGCAAGTTGCAGGCGGTGGCACTGGATGCGCTGCTGTGCTGCGCGGAGAAAACGGGCGACCGGGCCGCACGAAAACTGTACACCGAAATCCACGAAATCTGCCCGACGGGCTTTGTGGGCACGGCCGCGTACAGCGGCATGATCCGCACCAGCGGCGGGAAAGCGAAGGCGCTGATTGCCAGGGCGCTGCAAAGCGACGAGCCGGACCTGTGGGACGCGGCGTTGCCGTCGGTGCGCGAAATCGGGGGGCGCGGCATCACGAAGGAATGCGGCGCACTGCTGGACACGGCAAACAAAGGCGCGCTGCCGGGACTCATTGAAGCCCTGGCGCAGCGCGGCGACAAAGGTATCGCACCCGCGCTGGCGCCCTTTGTGGCCGACGCCGACGCGGGCATTTCGCTGGCCGCCATCAGGGCGCTGGCCCTGGTTGGCAACGGTGCGTCTGTTCCCGCCCTGGTGGCTGCGGCGGCGCAGGGCAGGGAGCCCAATGCCGGTGCCGCGATGCAGACGCTGGCGCAGATCAATGCGCCGGACGTTTCCAGGGCGCTGCTGGACCGGATGAAGGGCGCCGACGCCGCCGAAACGGCGGTGCTCGCCAATGTGATGGGACAGCGCCGTGAGGAGGCCGTGACGCCGGCCCTTCGTGACCTGGTCAAGAGCGGCGATGCGGGCGTGCGCGCGGCGGCGGCGCAGGCGCTGGGCGAAGTCGGCACGGCCGACGATGCGACGCTGCTATGCCAGGCCGTGGAACGGGCCGACGAGGACAAGGGCCGCGCGGCGGCGCAGCGCGCGCTGGTTGCGCTCGGCAAGCGTCTGGGCGCGCCCGATGCGTTCGCCGACGGCGTTTTGGCCGGACTCAAGGGCGGCACCGCCGCATCACGCTGCGCCCTGCTGGACGTGTGCGGAAGCGTGCGCAATGAGAGACTCATGCAGGCGCTCGACAACGCCACGCGCGGCGCGGATGCGACGGAGAAGGATGCCGCCATTCGCGCGCTGGCCGGTTCCGACAGCCCCGACGCGCTGCCCTGCCTGATGAACCTGCTGGGCAGCACGTCCGACCTCAGCCACCGGGTGCTCGCGTTTCGCGGCATTGCGCGGCTGGCCTCCAGGAAAGACACGGATGCGGCGGTCCGCGAAGACACGCTGACCAAGGCGCTGGCCCTGGCCGAACGCCCCGAGGAAAAGCGGCTAATCCTTGGCCCCCTGGGCGGCTGCCGCACCATGGGCGCATTGAAGACCGTCGAGGCCTATCTTGATTCCGCCGAGGTGGGGGCGGAGGCGTCGGTGGCCTGGGGGCAGATCGCCCGGGAACTGGTGCAGACAAACCGCGACGAAATCGCCGCGGTGGCGCCAAAGGCAATGGCCGCCGCGCAGAAGGCCGAACTTCCCAAGGCCGCCATGCAGCCGCTCACGGACGTCAAGAAGGCGCTGAACGCCGTTACGGTGTCCGGCGACAAGGTTCGCTTTGACCATGTCGTCGTTGACAGGGAGTTCCGCTCGGAAGGCGTGGCCGTGGCCGATGTCAACCGGGACGGCCTGAACGATCTCCTGGTCGGCGATGTGTGGTATGAGGCGCCGGATTGGAAGGTCCGCGAAATCCGCAAGCCGGAGAAGTACGACCCCGCCGCCGCCTACAGCCGGGCCTTTGCCTGCTTTGCCTCCGATGTGGACAAGGACGGCTGGCCGGACCTGATCGTCGTCGGATTCCCCGGCGCGCCCGCCTACTGGTACCGCAATCCGGGCGCCACTGCGGAGCATTGGCAGGAATACCTGCTGGCCACCGAGGCCTGCGGCGAAACGGTGCTCTTCGCCGACCTCGGGGGCGAGGGCAAACCCGTGCCCGTCTTCGCCATGAACGGCCGCATCACCTGGTTCAAACCGGGACAGGACAAGACGACGCCGTGGCTGGCCTATCCGGTCTCGGGCATGCTGGAATCGTTTGCCAAGTTCGGGCACGGCACGGGGGTCGGCGACGTCAACGGCGACGGAATCATGGACTTGCTTACCACCGGGTGCTGGTGGGAAGGGCCTGCGGATCGCACCCGTCCGGACTGGGGCGGCCACCTGGCCAAACTGGGGCCGGACTGCGCCGACATGATTGTCTATGACGTCAACGGCGACGGGAAGAACGACGTGATCACCAGTTCGGCCCATGACTATGGCGTGTGGTGGTTCGAGCAGAGCGCGGACGGGACTGCCTTCGCGCAGCATGAGATTGACAAGAGCTGTTCCGAGACGCACGCCCTGATTCTCTCCGACATCAACAATGACGGGCAGCAGGACCTGGTCACGGGCAAACGCTACTTCGCCCATGGCGAGCACGATCCCGGCGCGCTGGAACCGTCGGAGCTTTTCTGGCTCGAACTCCAGCGAACCGAGCCGGGCAAGGTCGAATACAAGAAACATCTGATTGACAAGGACTCCGGAGTCGGCACGCAGTTTAACGTGTGCGACTTCGATGACGACGGACTGCAGGACATCGTCGTCTCGAACAAGAAGGGCGTCCATGTGTTTCTGCAGAAGAGGGACAAGTGAAAAAACCGGGACTGACCCAAGCGCAGCGCAGCGGAGACGGGTCTGTCCCTGGTTTTTTCGGCCATTGAATAGGAGAGACAAATGAACGAGAAGAACTCAACCCTTTCGCGCCGCAGTTTCATCGCTTCCGTATTGGCCGCCTCGGCGGCGCCGGTCATCATTCCCGCACAGGCGCTTGGCAAAGACGGGGCCGTGGCCCCCAGTGAGCGCATTACGATGGGCTTCATCGGCCAGGGCGGCCAGGGCTCGGGCCACCTCTTCGGCGGTTCCTGGACCTATGTGGCCGGCGGCTACCTCGGACGGAAAGAGGTCCAGGTGCTGGGCGTCTGCGACCTGTGGCCCAAGAAGCGCGACACAGCCACGGAGCGCGTCAACAACCACTACGCGCAACTGGCCGGCACGGGCTCCTACAAGTCCTGCCAGGCCTACCTCGACTACCGCGAAATGCTCGCGCGGCCCGACATTGACGCCGTGCTGATGGCGTTGCCCTTCCACTGGCACGCGCCCATGGCCATCACGGCGATGAAGAACGGCAAGGACGTGTACAGCGAAAAGCCGATCTGCATCACCGTCGAGGAGGGCCGCCTGCTCGCCGAAGCGCAGAAACGCTACCGGCGCGTCTACCAGGCGGGCACACAGCAGCGCTCCGAGGCCGAATACGGCGGCAAGTTCCGCCGCGCCATTGAGCTGGTCCGCAACGGGTACATCGGGGAACTGAAAGAGATCTATTCCTACAACCCCGGCGGCGGCTTCGCCGCAAACATGCAGGACGTGACCTCCCCCGGCATCCCCATCCCCGAGGGATTCGACTGGGACATCTACGTCGGGCCCGGCCCCTGGCAGCCCTACAACGGCGGCAATGCCAACTGCGGGCTGTTCGCCTACGGCGACCCCAACTGGGGCCCGCACCACTTCGACGTCGTGCAGTGGGCCGTGGAAAAGGAGCACGCCGGCCCGGCCGAATTGGACTACGAAAAGGACCACGCCGTGCTGCGTTACGAAAACGGCCTGGCCATCCACTGCTGCAAGTATCCCGGCGAAGAAGTCGGCGCCGTCGGCGGCGCCTGCTACGTCGGCACCGACGGCTACATCGCCGTGGATCGCGAGAACATCACGGCCAAACCAAAGGAGACGCTCAACATCCAGCTCAAGCCCACCGACGAGCGCCCCTACCACAGCCCGATCCACGCCGGCAATTTCCTCGAATGCATACGCACCCGCAAACAGACCATCTGCAACGCCGAGACCGCGCGCCATTCCATGAACCTCTGCCTGCTCGCAGGCATCGCCTCGCAGCTCAAGCGCAAGATGGCCTGGGACCCGGTGAAGGAAGTCTTCCCAAAAGACGAGCAGGCCAACCGCCTGCTGTCCTACGCCCGACGGCCGGGATGGAATATTTGACGCTTTGAAATAGCGGTGGCCTGTTCGGAGCGCCGCAGGCGCGGTACAAAAATAGCCCGGAGCGTTAGCCCCGGGACCACCGGTTCCACCGCTGGATGGAGCCCTGAAAAGGCGACACAGGCGTTGCGCTCCAACCTGTCGGCATCCGCGGACGAAACGAGCCCGTTTTCATGAAACGGGGCGTCATTCAACCACCCTCTCGAAACCGACCATGCAAATTCACCACGAAGTGGTTAGAATATCACCACGATTCGGGGAATAATCGGGCGCCGCGCTCCTCTGCCAAATGGCGGATACGCCGGTCATGTCCCTCAAGGGAATGGGCCGTTTGCTTGGCCCAGAATGATTTGGCAGTATTGTATTGGGAGTTGCGTCGAAGAAAAGCAAGAAGGTGACGGATAGTATGGAGTGGGCGATTATGCGTATAGGTGCTCTGATCCTTGCCGTCGTAATTTGTATGGGCACCGTGCATGCCGATGGAAACTGGCCGGCCTGGCGCGGCCCGACGGCGGATGGGCGGACTGATGCGACGGACCTGCCCCTCCACTGGTCGGAAACGGAGAACATCGCCTGGAAGACGGGCATCCATGACCTCGGCTATTCCACGCCCGTGGTGTGGGGCGACCAGATTTGGGTCACGACCGCCAAGGAAGACGGAACGGCGCTGTACGCGGTCGGCATTGATTTGAATTCGGGAAAGATCAGCCAGGACATCGAAGTGTTCCGCCCGGAAAAGCCGCAAGCGATCAACGCGCTCAATTCATATGCGACACCTTCGGCCACCCTTGAAGCGGGGCGTGTCTATGTCCACTACGGCACCTTTGGCACGGCATGCATAGACACCGCGTCCGGCGAAATCCTGTGGCGGCGTTCGGATTTGAATTGCGACCACATGCAGGGCCCGGCCTCCTCGCCCGTCCTTTTCGAGGACCTGCTCATACTCACCCTTGAGGGGGTGGACAAGCAGTTCATGACGGCGCTGGACAAGAAGACTGGTGAAACCGTGTGGGTGTACCACCGTCCGGCCGACATCTACACTCCGGACACCAAGCCGGTTTTCCGCAAGTCCTTTCAGACGCCTGCGATCATCCAAGTCAACGGCGCGCCGCAACTGGTGAGCAACGGCGCCTTCCTGGTCACGGGGCATGAACCGCGGACCGGCAAGGAAATCTGGAGGGTGCGTTACGGCGTGGACAGCACCATTTCAAGCATCGTTCACGGCCACGGACTGCTGTTCGTGAACACCGGCGGTCATCCCGGCGAAAGCGAGCTTCTGGCCATCCGCGAGGGTGGCATGGGCGATGTGCTCAATTCGCACGTGGCCTGGAAGATGACCAAGGACACGCCGTTTCAGACCTCGCCCGTGCTGGCGGGAGATCTCCTCTACACAGTCACTGACGAGGGTGTCCTGGCCTGCACAGAGGCAATCACAGGAGCACCGGTCTGGTCGAATCGTCTGAAAGGCAAGTTTGGGGCTTCACTGCTGGCCGCAAACGACCGGGTCTATATCTCGAACACCAAGGGCACCACAACCGTATTCGCACCGGAACGGCAATACCGCGAACTGGCGGCCAACCAGCTTGACGGCGAACTGTGGACCTCACCCGCGGTGACGGAAAAGGCCCTGCTGCTGCGCACGAAGACCCATCTGTACAAGGTCGCGCTGAAGGATTAGGGGTGCCGTCAATGCCGCTGTAGGGGACTTCCCAAGCGCAGAGAATTGGGGAGGCTTTGCCCCTATTGGCCGGGGAAAGAGAAATGGGGGAGGCCGTCTATTGCCTCGAGATGCTGTTTGGGCAATGCGTCACGCGCCACCGCCGTAATTCGCACTGTAGAGGTCAATGACACGCCGGATCATCTTCTGATAGGAGGTATGATTCTGGCGGGCAACGCTCTTGAAGAAGTCCACGCTCTTCTTGCTCAACGCAATGGTCACCTTTACCTGGTCTTCTTTGAGCACCAGTTTCTCCGGCGGAGGCAGGAAGTCACCGACGGCCTTGAGCGTTCCCAACGGCTCGTCAGTGTATTTTATTCTCGGTTTCATAGAGTCTCTTTCCTTTTCGCCAGTATCCCGCGCCAAAAATCCGGATGATGCCGCCCCGAAAGGTGAAGCGAACGGTGACAATGCCCTCACCTGCGCGGCCGATACAGTAGAACCGGTTTTCGGAACTGCTGTGCGCGATATCCTCGGCAATGACACGGCATGGATCGAGGAAGGCACGCTGTGCGGTCTCGAACGAAACGCCGTGTTTGGCGGTGTTCTCAACATTCTTCTCGTCATCCCATTCAAAGCGGGCTCGCTTCATGCATTAATTGTACACCATCGTCCGCATAATTGGCAATACTTTTATATGGGACTTGTTATGGCACGAGTCTGGAAAGACACGCTTTTCAATTGACCCCGGCAGCTTTACGGCATCGCAATCCGCACGGCATGCACGGCGAAGGGTTCATAGCTGAGTTCGAAGGTCTTGGCGCCCGGCGCCAGAATTTCCGGGAGGCGGTTCTCGAACAGGACCTCGACCTTTTCGAGCGGACGGGGAAATTCATAGCCGACCTTGAGCACGGCGTCGTCCACATTGGCCGTAAGCAGGATGTGGCTCCCGTCGGGTGCCCGTTTCAGCAGCGTGCGGATGGGTGTGGCGGTCGGCGCTTTTCCTTCGATCTTGAGCGTGTAGGGCACGTCCGCGCCGACGGTGGGCGAGAGGATGGCGGGAACGAGTTCCGTGATTTCGCGGTTGACCTGGGCCGCGGTTTCCCACAGCGCCTTCGCGTTGATGCGTTGCAGCGGCGTGGCGGGCGTCGGCTGGGGGTAGCCCTCCTGGTGCGGGTTGGGCGTGTAATGCGGCAGCGGATTGGGCGACATGCCAATGACGGCCCCGTCGCGCGGCACGTAACTGTCCCAAATGAAATACACGATGCCCGTCGCGCCGTGAATGATCCCCGCGTACACGCACGCGCGCAGTTGCTCCGGCGTCGGGTGGCGGAACGGAAAGGCCTGACCGTACGCGCCGGGCTGGTCGAACGCCCCGACAATAAGCCATACCGGCTTCTGTTCCTTGACATCACCCACGGCCAGCGAGACGGTCTGCGGAATGCCGTTGGGGTCTGCGCCGATGGAGACCGCGCGTCCGGTGCGGTTCATGACAGGATAATTGTCGTGGCAGGAGACATCGCCGGCGGAGTTCCATTTCAGCCACCACGCGGTCGCCGGCGGCATTATCCACGGCGCGTCATTGACGAAGACCGGCAGTCCCGGCGCAATCGAGCGCGCCCTGTCGCGGTAGGCCGTGAACTTGGCAAAGAGGTCGTCCATGTCCTTGCTGCCCAGGCCGCCGATGGGCTCATCCATCCAGACGTTTCCCAGCAGGTTTGGATGGTCCTTGATCGCCGCCAGCTTCTCTTCCGCGATTTCGCCCATCGAAACAATCTGCATGCCGAAGGACGCCCCGGTTTCAAGTGCCTTTTCGGGGTCGGCCGCCCAGGGCCACACGGTGTTGTAACCGGCCGCCTGGAGCACAGCCCAGTCGCACTCGGAGTCGTAGTATTTGCCGGGCAGGGGCGCGCCCCATGAGCCAATCTGGAAGAAGGACTTGTCCGGATCATACCCGGTCAGCAGACGTCCCTGCCGGTCGGTGTGCGGCACACCGCTTCGGTACATAATCTGGACGGCGTTGAATTCCCGCTGGCGGTTCAGCACGTCCTCGGCCGGGTCGGCGTTTGCATTAAGGCCGAGCAAAGCAATGGCAAGACCGGCACAGAGTTCTTTGCACAGTGATGACGCCATGTCTGCCTCCTCAATCGAACAGGGCCTGCGGCTGGTCATAAGAGAAACGGGCAAACCTGCCCCGGCCTGGAGCGCTGTTCGCCCGTCGAATAATCCGGACCGAAATCCCCTACACGCCCAGCGCCCTGGTCACGGAGCCGATGATGTTCGCCACGCCGCCATTGGTCGGCGCGGGGCCCGTCTGCTGGTACTTCTGGAACTCGCAGTGGCCGTCCATAAAGAGCACGTTTGCGCCGCCGGGAATGTGGTTGAAGTCCTTCGTGTTGGTGGCGAGCCGGTCGAACATGACCCAGATGCTGCTCTGCGCCTTGGCCGAGCCGCCCGCGTTGTTGATGTCGGTGATCATGAAACGCTCGGCGCCCTCCTTGAGACGGTAGACCGTATTGCCGCCGCCGTTGCCGCACGGGCAATCGGGGTCCCCCGCCCATTGGGTCAAGTCAACATCACCGTCCACATCCTTTTCAATGCCGGGGCCGTTGTTGATGTGGCCAAGCAGGACTTTCATCACGGCGTAGGCAACCTGTTTGGGACCGTTCAGAGAGTTGATGGGCGCGGGAAGCGTCAGGGTCAGGCTCGCATGCTGGGAATCGGCATGGTCTATCACCCAGCCCAGATACGTGTAACACGTGCCCGCCGAGCCGGCACAACGCTGCAGGTCGTTGGCCATGTAGCCGAAACAGCTCCTGCCGTCGGAGAACTCGGCGGCCTTCGGGGTGTACTGCGCGGAGGACGGACAGAAGGCGATCTTGGGATCGGTGCAGTACTCGGGATACACCGCAACGCTGTCCGGCCCCGGCATCAGCAGAAAGCCGATGGAGCTCGACCCCGTGGTCGGAGGCGCGGCGGAATTGTCGGGATCGTAAAAGACCGGCCGGTTGATGTCGCGGGCAAGCACCGGCGGGAACACCTGCCCCTTCGATTCGCCGCTGTACATCTTGAACACCAGGCCCCATTGTTTGAGATTGTTCTGGCAGCTTGAGCGGCGCGCCGCCTCGCGCGCCCGCGCCAGCGCCGGCAGCAGAATGGCCGCCAGAATGCCGATGATCGCAATTACAACCAGCAGCTCAATCAGTGTAAACCCCGTGCGTCTCCCGTTACTCATGATTCCTGCTCCTTCTTGAGGCCCATTTCAAGATAACACCTACCACGAGCAAAGACAGTATATAGCACAAGTCAATGTTTGGCAATCCGTCCTCCGCCGCTTTCCGGGGTTCAGGACCGGGCCCGAAAGTCCAAGGCGGCATGAACCGGCCCGCATCCTCCCCGCTCTTTCCACAGTCGGGCTGTTCAGAGTGTCTATACGGAGAGCAGGGCCACCTCCCACGGTGGAAGCGTCGGCAGCACAAAACGCGCATAGGAATCCCGCCGGTCCGACACGCGAACCGTTGTCCGCACACACGCCTTGTCGAAGAACTCGATGGTGTCCCGTTCCGTCCGGATTTGGATTTCAAAAGGGGCGGCCGGGTCAAGGTAGGCGTTCAGCAGGGCGATGGCGAACCGGCCCGGATCGGTTTCCCGGACCCACAGATTGATGCGGTGAAACGACGAGACATACGCGGGCAGGGTGTCTTTCGAGAGCCAGCGCATGACGGACTTGAGCTGGGACGACTTGCTCAGGTTCTGCAGTTGTTCCCACGGATAATAGCCGGCGACGCACACGCGCCCGCCGAGTCTGTTCTCAAACACACCGACACAGCACGGGGCCGTGTAGTCCACGCACCGGGACAGGGACTGCGCACCCGCGGCGGTGGGCCGCAGGAGGCAGGCCGGACACTTCCAGAAGGACTGGCGGCCATTGCGGCGGCGTCCCGCGAACGCCCCGTTCAGGGAATGGTCCGTCATTTCCTCGATGCAGTCCGCGTGCAGCGTGTTTTCGACGGCGAATCCGGTGAGTTCCCCATAACCCATGTCATTCAGGCGCGTCAGGGCGGGGCCGTCGAGATACACGCCTTTGGCCAGAGCCGCCCTGAGCTCGTCTTCGGTGAGTGCCAGGACCGTGTCGGCGGAGAAGGCCGTGATCGGCGCATGGGCGGCGCTGTATGCGGCGGGCAGCCCCGTCGCCCAGATCTCGTTGCAGTGCCCCGGCGCGGCAGGACCCGAAAACCAGGCACCGTCGGGATTGGACGCCGCATAGGTGTCCCGGACCCATCCGCTGTGGACGCCCACCGGCGCGAAGCGTCCGAGGTGTTTTGCGAGCAAATCGAGAAACGGGCGCGCTTCCCGAAGACCGGCCACCAGGGGCGCGAATTCGCCGAGCGGCTCGTTGTACTGCGACATGACGTTAAAGGCCGTGCCCGTGCAGCCCGCGGCGATGTAGGCGGCCGCCTCCATCGCGGTGGCGTGAACGCTCTTCTTGAGCCGCTGGTAGGGAAAGCTTTCGACCTCCGACTGGATGCACCGCACGCGGGCGGGCAGCAGGGCCACCTGGCGGCCCATCGCATGGGCCTTGTCGGGAAAGGCGTCCAGGCTGTCCTCGCGATAGGCGCCGCCCCCGGGACGCCACAGCACGGGCGACTCCGACGGGCCCGCCAGCACCCCGGCCCAGGTGTCAAAGCCGTATCCCTCGAAGAAACGGTCACCCGTCATGAATCCCAGCGGCATACCGGGCGCCGTCTTGTGAACCGTGGCCTCGATGTGCTTGAAAAGTTCGCTGATGGTGTCCCGGTTGTGCTGCAGGAAGGCGCGGCGGAGTCTGAGCCGCTCCTCAAGCGTGCCCCCGCCGAGTGCGGCGGCGAGACTGTCACGGGTCAGGGACGTTCCGGAACGCCTGGAGAACAGCGCAACGCAGGTGTCGCAGAAACAGCAGGCCATGACAGGCATGTGCCCAAAAAGACGCACGTCGTCGTCAATCCAAATGTAATCAGGATGGACCGAGGCGACGGTTTCATATACCCTGGCGATGTACTCCCGCAGGCGCGGATCATTGGGGCAAAACGACCCGCGGCAGACATTGTCGGCGGGATCGGTCATCGGGGTGTATTCCCCCGAAAGCGAGTTGGCCAGATTCTCCTCATGGTGCCCCAGCGTGGCGAGCACATTGATGCCCGAGCGGTAACCGCGGGCGCGCGCCGCCTCCATCCGCGCCTCAAGCACGG
>CALDSM010000216.1 GCA_937923585.1 uncultured bacterium | reverse complement strand
ACCACGTTTTCCACGTCGTCGCCCACATAGCCGGCCTCGGTCAGCGTGGTCGCGTCCACAATGGCGAAGGGCACGTCCAGCATGTGGGCGAGGCTCTCGGCAAGCAGTGTCTTGCCGCAGCCCGACGGGCCGATCAGCAGCACGTTTGACTTCTGGATCTCGACCCCGTCAATTTCGGCGCCCGTCGCCAGCCGCTTGTAGTGGTTATGTACCGCCACGGCCAGAACCCGCTTGGCCTGATCCTGTCCCACCACGTAGGAGTCCAGGAAATCCTTGATTTCCTTGGGCGTGGGCACGTGGGTGGCGCGGGAACCCTTCTTGCGGGCCCGGTCTTCGGCAACGATCTCATTGCACAGCCGCACACATTCATCGCAGATGTTTACGTCCGGACCGGCGATGAGTTTGTTTACTTCATCGTGCCGCTTGCCGCAGAACGAGCAGGTCGGCACATCGTTGCGCGAACGCTGGTGTGGTGGCATCCTTGCGAATCTCCGAGGCGAATAAACTGTTTACAACCGCCCAGATAACGGGCGTACCGCAGAGCAATATAACACTATATCCAAATTTTGTCAACAATTTTCTCATTCCCTTGCGGTCATGAGATAACGTACACCATATATTGTGCCTGATATCGGCACTTTTGGCAAGTAGACTGAAACCCCGATTCAAGTATTCCCGCGAGTACCGCAGACATCCGTCGTACCGCAGGCGTCCCGCCTGCCACGGTGCCAGCCTCTGCTTATGTTATGCCTCAACAGACACCACGGTTCCCCAAAGAAGCCTGTTCGGGCGGCCGCGGGCTTACTGCGGCAGGGCGGGATGGCGGGTCAGGACGGTGTCAATGAGGCCGTATTCCTTGGCCTCGTGTGCGTCCATGAAGAAGTCACGGTCACTGTCACGGCGGATGACCTCGACGCTTTGGCCGGTGTGTTTTACCAGCACTTCATCAATCATCTCTCCGATACGGATGATTTCCCGCGCCTGGATCTCGATGTCCGATGCCTGGCCCTTCACGCCGCCCATGAGCTGGTGCAGCAGGAACCGGGAGTAGGGGAGTGCGTAACGCTTGCCCTTGGCGCCTGCGGCCATGAGAATGGCGCCCATGCTGGCCGCCTGACCCAGGCAGATGGTGGTAATGTCGGGCCGGATGAACTGCATGGTGTCGTAAATGGCCAGCCCGGCCGTGACGCTGCCGCCCGGCGAGTTGATGTAGAGGTTGATGTCCTTGTCGGGGTCTTCGGCCTCCAGATAGAGGAGTTGGGCGATGATGTAGTTGGCCACGTCATCATTGATGGGGTAGCCCAGGAAGATGATGCGGTCCTCCAGCAGGCGCGAGTAGATGTCGTAGGCGCGCTCGCCGCGGCTCGTCTGCTGGTATATGGTCACCCCGCTCGGGGTGACGGGCGGCGCGTCGAAGGGCGCGCCGGCGCTGTGGCGGAATTCGGGCACTTCAACCATGGTCATCAGGCCTCCTCGGCGATTCAGGACTGGGCCTCGGCGGGCTCCTCGTCCTTCAATTCCTTTTCGACGATGGTGGCGTTCTCCAATATAATGTCAAACACTTTCTTGTGGAGAATATTCGTCTCGGTGCGGCCGCGCTGCTCCTCGCCGAGCAGGTAGCCCAGCGCGATTTCCTTGTCCACGCCGGCGCTGGTGGCCAGGCTGGCGGCGTGCGCCTCAAAGTCCGCCTCCTCCACCTCGATGCCCTCGGCCTCGGAGATCTCGCGGAGAATGACGAATTCCTTGATTTCGCGCAGGGCGTCCTCGCGGGCGGAAGCCTGGAGTTCCTTCACCTGCTCCTCGGACTCCACCACGATCCGCTGGCGGCGCATCCGCTCCAGTGCGGAGGCATAGGCGGAATCGGCCATCGAGTCGAGCAGCGTCTTCGGAATCTCGAAGGTGGTGCCGGCGATGATCTTATCCATTGCGTTGTTGCGCGCGTAGGAATCGGACTGCTCGGCGGTGTCGGCGCGCAGTTGCTCCTCAACGGCCTTGCGCCACGCCTCAAGCGACTCCTGACCGGCTTCCTTGGCGAAGTCATCGTTGATTTCGGGCAGCTTGCGGCGTTTCACCTCGTTGACCTTGATCTCGAAATTCGCCGTCTTGCCGGCGAGGTCGGCGTTGCGCCAGTCCCCGGGGAACGTGACATCGGCGGTTGCCGTCTCGCCCGCCTTTTTGCCGACGAGTGCGGCCTCAAACTCGCTCAGGAAGCGCGCCGAACCCATGATGTACGGGTAGTTTTCCGAACTGTTGCCCTGGAAGGGCTCGCCGTTGATTTTGCCCTCGAAGTCAATGAGGACCTGGTCGCCGTTCTGCGCGGCGTCCTCAACGGTTTCATACAGGGCCAGGCGCTCGCGCATCCGCCCGATGACCTCGTCCACGTCCGCCTCGTTGATCTTCACGACGGGACGCTCAACCTCAATGCCGCGGTACGGCCCGAGTTCGCAGCGCGGGGAAACCTCAAAACTCAGGCTGAAGGCGAGGTCCTCGCCGTCCTTCAGCGCGGCCTTGTCTTCAAGGCCGTCGGCCCTGGGCGCGCCGATGGGCTTCAGGTCCTTGTCCTCCACCAGTTTGTGGAAGGATTCGTCCACCAACTTGTCAATGGCGTCGGAGCGCACCGCCTTGTTGAACTTGTTCTGCACCAGCTTGATCGGGGCCTTGCCCTTGCGGAAGCCCGGGATCATCGCCTCTTCCTGAAGCTGCTTGAGCATCTCGTCCGACTGCTTCTTGAGGTTCACCGCGGGCACGGTCACCTTCACCTCGTAGGCGCAGTCACCCTTGTAGTCCACGTCAAAGACGGGGTCCTGCTCGAACTTGAAGGGCTTCTCGCCCTCTTCATCGTGGTGATGGCCGTGGTGGTCGTGGTGGTGCTCCTCGACCGCGGTGTCCGTCGCGACCGGCGCATCCGCCGTCACGTCACCGGTTGCCGCCTCGTTCACATCCACATTTTCAGTCTTTTCGCTGTCGCTCATGATGCTTGGAACCGCTCCAACAAGTTATGCGCCAATGGTGGGCGAGGCGGGGGTCGAACCCGCACACCTCGCGGTACTGGATCCTAAGTCCAGCGCGTCTGCCAATTCCGCCACTCGCCCGTGGACCCGCCACCTATTCCGTTCAAAACCGTGTACGCCAACACGTTGCCGCGCCACGGCATTCCGCACCACCCCCCGGTCCGCGTATGCACACGGCGAACAGGGACAGTTGTCACGGAAGTAACCGACAGTATACCGGTGCAACCGGCCAAGAGTCAACCAGGAATGCCGGGATTTGTCGGCCGCAGGCGGTTTTGGATGGGGACATTGGGCCTGTTGAATAACCCTGTTTC
This sequence comes from uncultured bacterium, assembly GCA_937923585.1. GTDB lineage: Bacteria > Hydrogenedentota > Hydrogenedentia > Hydrogenedentales > CAITNO01 > CAITNO01. The sequence continues at coordinate 2,106 of CALDSM010000216.1, read as the reverse complement.
TGTCATGCGGCGTTCAGGTCCACCCGCACAGGTTCATGGATAAAGACCGCGTGAGACGGGCGGGCGCTGCCGTCACCTGGTCTTCGCAGAGGCCGTACAAGGCTCAAAACGGCCGCGAAGGCCTTTGCCAGCCTCTTGAGGTTCATCGCCACCGCCGTAAGACAGACTTGAATGGTCCCGTTGGCCGGTCCCCGCCGGGCGGCGCGGGCCAGTCCGTGTTGCCCTTTGGCCTGTCCAGGCATTCTCTCAACGCGCCAATGGCGCTTTCCGGCCAGTTTCCGCCATCGGCCATCGCCGCGTGCATGGCGTCGTCTCGCCCGAAACAGCGCTGGACAACCATCCGCAAGCGCAATCAGGCGTGCCTTGGCCGTTGGAGGAATGCATGCCCCGCCCGGGCGGCACGCAGCGCACGCGCAGCGGGCCAATCTGACGTGGTGGAATCAGGCGCACGCATGGTTTGACTACATTGCACGCGCGCAGTTCATGCTTCAGCGCGGCAAGCACGTCTCCGATGTCAACCCCGAGAATGCGCCGCGTTACACGCAGGAAGGGTTTTCCACCCGGGACTGCGATGAGAACACGCCGATTCTCGCATCCGGTCTGCTCGGACCCGTGAGGGTTTGTGCGATGCAATAGGCGATTCTGGGACTCGTCCGGCAAAGGGTGTCTTGCCTCATGAGCCGCCACGCGGCATTCTGACGGTGCCAAACATGGAAAATGCCATGGCACTGATAAGGATATGCAAAAAGAAGCTTTGTTTAGGGTGCGAATAATCGCACCGCATGGGGCGTTGTGACACCAAGGCGCCATAAAATCGTGCCTGTCTCTCTTGCTCTATTGCGCGTGGGTGCAGGCTTACCGGGCGCCACCCTGCTGATGTTCTCCGGTGGCTGACGGCAGATGGGGGTGAGCCATCCGTTTGGAGTTGTCCGAACAGAAGTCCTTGCCCGATAATGGCGGCGTGAACAGGCGCCACAGGCTGGCAGCGCCATGGGATGACCATGATTGAAGGAGACGGTTTCTTATGTCCGCACCCGGTATCGGCAAACGGACCCTTCTTGTTCAGGCTCTTCTGATCATTGCCTTCTCAACTGCCCACGCGGAGACAGCATCCGTCAGCAATGGGTACTATTCACTCACCTTGAATAAGGACCACAGCGTCCGTGTGCGCGCGGAAAAAGGTGGCCATTTCCGATGCACGCCAACGTTTACCATTATCGCCACACAGGCAAACCCCAAGATGGCGAGCCGTCCCGCGGCGATTAAGCATGTCAATTACAACGTCGTCAGCTGGGAAGTTGACCCTGCACAGGTGCCGCAGGACAAACTGTTGAACAAGACCACCGCCGGCGCAGCCTTGGCAGGCGATGGTTTTGACGACAGCATACTGAAGGGAAGCACGGGCAACCGCACAGCCGACCTGTTTCATGCAGGAAAGACCACCGTGGTGACGGCAACAGACGCCGCAATCAAAGGGGATTCCATACAGTTTCTTTTTGGGGACAATCCGGCCTTCACGTTAACGGCCGCCCTGACGCTCTCCGGCGCCAGGCATGAGCCTGTCCTGGCATTCCGCTTCCAACCCAATGCGGGGGGGTATTATTCGGTCGGCTTTACGGGGATGCCGGAAGTGTCCCCGCCGGATTTTGATGAGATTTGGCAACCGCTGATATGGCAGGAAAAGCGCTTTCCCGAGACATCCTTTATGACGCTGGCCTACCGTTGCACGGTGCCGGCCGCCATGGTGCGCGCAAAGGAGCAATGCGTGGCCCTGGTGGCCGATCCGGAGGAGCTTCCCTTCGAGCCCCTGCCCCTTATGAACAATTCCCGGTTTGGTGTGGCCGTGCGCAACGCGGCGGGCAACGCGCAGCCCATGATCTTTGCCCCCGCACTTGGCGGGCAGGGTTCGTTGATGAAGGCCGGGGACTCTTTTGGATTCAAGATGCGGCTGGTTTCAACAGAAGGCAATTGCAGCGATGCCTACGAGGTGATCGCCCGTGACATATACGGGTTTACTGACTACCGTCACAATGCCATCGCCTCGGTGAATGAAACACTAGATCGGAAGAGCACACGTCTGAACTCCAGTCACGATCAGATCTCGTA
>CALDSM010000215.1 GCA_937923585.1 uncultured bacterium | reverse complement strand
ACCCGGCCGGCGCTGTTGCCGTTGCCGTCGTCCGCATCGTAGGTGACGGTGTAGGTGCCGGGTGCAGCCGGATTCACCGCATCCCCCCCAACCGTCACGGCCAGGCCGGACGCACAGTTGTCCGCCGCCGTGGCGCCAGGCTCGGCGTAGCTGCCGCCGCACTCCACAGTAACCACGGCTTCGCCGGAAAGGCTTATCTCCGGCGCCGTCGTGTCTGTCTTCGTGAACGTTGCGGTACAGGAGGCCGGGTTGCCCGCCGCGTCCATGACAGTGACAGTCACGAGGGTGTCGCCCAAGACCGCAGCCGAACCCGCCGCGGGGACCTGGGTGATGACAAGGGCTTCCACCGGGGTCACGTTGTCCACGGCTGTAACGCGGCCCGTGAAATCCGGCACGGCAGCCATGCAGGCGACATCGGCCGAATTCGATTCATTCTCCGCGCAGACGACGATGACGGGCGGGGTCAAATCCACCACACGGTACTCGAAAGCGGCTTGAAGCGTGCCCGTCTGACCGTAGGGGCCGACAACCATGATGTCCACCAGCCCAGCGTCATGCGCCGGCGTCCGACAAACGATATACAGGCTGCCGTCGTCGGCGTTGCGCACCTGAACATCGGCGGCATCAACGCCATCGAAGGTCACCCGGGTCGTCCCTGACTGTGTGAAGCCCAACCCGTTGATCGTCACTTCTTCTTCACCCGTCGTCAAACCGCTGTCCGGGAATATCGAAACCGGCAGGGGTATTTCCGGTTCAACATAAGTAAACCCGTTGACAAGCGTCCCGCTCTGCCCGTCGGGGTTGGTCACCACCACATCCACCGTGCCGGAAGCATGCGGCGGGACAAAACATCCCAGGTTGCTGCCGTCCCACACGGAAACACCTATGGCCTCAGCGCCGCCAAAAGTCACACGGGTTGTTCCGGCAGGAGTGAATCCAAACCCGCCAACGGCAACCCATACGCCGCCGACGGTGACACCCGTAGACGGGGAAACATACATTGGCGCGGGCGCAAGCGGGATCAAATACTCGTATCCACCCGCAATGACGCCGGACTGCCCGTCGGGATTGACGACCATCACGTCCACCAGCCCCGCGGCATGCGCCGGGGACTGACAATGAACGCGGAAGCCCCCACCACCAATGTCCTCCACCCACACGCCGACGGCATCCACGCCGTCGAAGACGACTCTTGTTGACCCATGCGGCGTGAACCCTGTGCCGTCAATGGCAACCCACTCCGCGCCAAACTCAAGTCCCTGATTCGGAGACACGGAGGCCGGAACAGGCGGAGGCGGAAGCAGATACTCGAAGCCGTTGACTAGAGTGCCGGTCATGCCAACGGGACCCATGACAGTGACATCCACAAGGCCAGGGGAATGGGCCGGTGTCTGGCAGTGAATACGGAAACTGCCCCCGCCGGCATCCTCCACCCAAACATTCGAAGCGTACTGGCCGCCAAAGACAACCTCTGTTGACCCGTGGGGTGTGAACCCCCCGCCCTCGATGACAACTGCATCTCCGCCAAACGCAAGTCCCCGACCGGGAACAACAGAGGCCGGCGCAGGCTGGGGCACGGCGTCATAGGTGAACGCACCGACCAGTGTGCCCGACTGCATGTCGGGGTTCGTGACGGTAACTTCAACCGTTCCGTCTGCATGGGGGGGCGCGGTGCAGACAAGCCATCCGCCGAAGTCCTGCACCGCCACATCCGCGGCGGCAACCCCGCCGAAGGCAACCGCCGGCGGCGCCCCCTTCAATGACAGGTTCTCGGCATAGATGCGAACCGTGGCGCCTCCGGTGGTCCAATCACGTGCCGGTTCGGCCGAGAGTATGACCGGAGCGGTCAAGTCACTGTAGGTGTAGCCGTCCGAAATGAGGTCGCCGTAGCCCTCCAAGCCGAATGACACCACCGCCGCCTCGTGCGGTGGAGCCACGAAGGAATACAACGGAATGCCGCCGGGCACACTATATTCCCGCATATCCGTTACAGGCACGCCCCCGAGTGTGAACGTGTATTCCTGAAGCGGCAGGTCCGGAATGAACCCAAGGATGAACACGCGTCCCCCGCCGCCGGTCGGACCGGCATAAGGCAGCAGAATGAATTCATCACCGGCGTCGAAAGTGACCGGGACGAACACGTACGCGTTCACAAGGGTGCCGCTGGACTGGTCGGGGTTTATGACCGTAATGTCGCACTCGCCGCCCAAGTGCGCCGGGGTCGTGCAACTGACAGAGTAGTCCCCCCCGCCCAAATCACTCACGGTCACTCCGGTTGCATCCGCACCGCCAAATACAACGCGGGTGATGCCGCTTCCGGCCAGTCCACGGCCCGCAATCGTGACGGTCTCTCCGCCATTGCCGCTGCCGTAATCAGGTGAAATCAGCACAAGTCCCGAAGGCCCGGTTTCGTTCGACACATGGACCGTCCGGGAAGCCTGTGCAGCCCTGTTGCCGCTGCCGTCGGTGACGTCGTAGGTAACCGTGTAGGTTCCCGCGACCGCCGTGTTCACGGGGTTCACAGCGGCAATGCCGCCCGCGAGGTTGCCCTCGCAGGCGTCGAAGGCATCAGCACCCGCGTCCACATAGACTGAGCCCAGATTGATCCACACAGAAGCATCGCCCAACAGCGTGATAATTGGCGCCGTCGTGTCAACCACGGCCACCGTGCGCGTCACCCGGTCCGCACTGTTGC
>CALDSM010000214.1 GCA_937923585.1 uncultured bacterium | reverse complement strand
CATACGAGCTCTGATCGTGACTGGAGTTCAGACGTGTGCTCTTCCGATCTCCCCGGCAAAGACCTCCATCCAGGCGATTTCACGCTTCCCGCCGTAGCAATGCCTCACCGCCGCGTCAAAAATGTGCTTCGAGGCGCGCCAAATGTCGGGACCGGTGCCGTCACCCTCGATGAAGCAGATGATCGGGCGGTCGGGTGTCTGCGGCTTGCCGCTGGGGTTTACGGTGATCTTGTCGCCGTCGGGAACCTGGATGTGCTTGAACTGGCCCATGGTCTTGTTGGTCTCCTCGTTATGGCGCACCATACACCATAACTTTGTCTGGCAGGCGTTTATTTCTCGGGCAGGGTCACCAGCCGCACTTCTTTCACATGCGTAACGGCCCGAAGTTTCTCCAAAAGTTCGTCGCTCAGGGTCTGGTCAAGGTTGAGCACCGTCAGCGCGTGGCCGCCCTTGGCGTCCCGGCCCAGCATCAGGTTGGCAATGTTCACGCCGGCCTCGCCGATGATGGTGCAGGTGCGGCCCACGATCAGGGGCTTGTCCTCGTTGGTGAGGACCAGCATGTTGCCGACCGGAACGGCGTCCACGCGCATGCCGTTGACCGTGCAGATCCGCGGGTCGTTGCGGTTGAACAGGGTGCCGCGCAGGTTCACCGTCTCCTCGTCGGTCTTGACGGTGACGCTGAGTTCAAAGGCGTAGGCCGACGCCTCGGGGCTGCGCGTCTCGCTGGCGGCGATGCCGCGCGCGCTCAACTGGCTCGGCGCGCTGACCATGTTGACCGTTTCCACCATCGGGCGCAGGAAACCGGTGAACACCGCCGTGGTGACCAGGAAGGTGTCGTTCACGCCGGGGTCGCCGAGGTAGCTGACCTCGATGGACTGCGGGCGGCCCTTGACGAAGCGCGACTGGAACTCGCCCATGCGCTCGGCCAGGAACAGCAGCGGCTGGAGGGTCTTGCGGGTTTCGCTGTCCAGGCTGGGCACGTTCACCGCGTTGACGATGGCGCCGGTCTTGAGGTAGTCCACCATCTGGTTGGCAACGTCAATGGCGACGGTCAACTGCGCCTCGTCGGTCGAGGCGGCCAGGTGCGGCGTCATCACGATGTTTTCCAGGCCGGTAAAGGGGTTGTTCTCGAAGGGCTCGGAGGTGTAGACATCGAGCGCGGCCCCCGCGATGACGCCCTGCTTGAGCGCCTCGGCCAGGTCCGCCTCGTTGACGATGCCGCCCCGCGCGCAGTTGATGATGCGGCAGTTGGGCTTCATCCTCTTCATCTCCGCCATGGTGATCATGTTGTTCGTCTTTTCCGATTTCGGCGCGTGGATCGAGATAAAGTCGGCGTTCGCATAGATTTCGTCCATGCCCACCAGTTCCACGCCCAGCGCCTCGGCCTTGAGCGGGCTGAGGATCGGGTCAAAGGCCAGCACCCTCATCTCGAAGGCCTTGGCGCGCTTGGCCAGCGCGCCGCCGATACGGCCCATGCCCACGATGCCGATGGTCTTGCCGAACAGTTCGGTGCCCATGAACGCCTTGCGGTCCCAGCGGCCCGCGTGCATCGAAACGTCCGCCTTGGGAATGTTGCGGCACAGCGCCAGCATGAGCGCGAAGGTGTGCTCGCACGTGGAAATCGTGTTGCCGCCGGGCGTGTTCATCACCACAATGCCCTTTTCCGTGGCGGCGTCCTTGTCAATGTTGTCCGTGCCCGCGCCGGCCCGGCCGACCACCTTGAGACGCGTCACGCCGGCGAGCGCCTCGGCGTTCACCTTGGTCGCGCTGCGCACCACCAGCCCGTCGTAGTCGTTGATGATGGCCGCCAGTTCCGCGGGTTTCTGCGGCGGCTTCACATCCACCTCAAGCCCGGCATGGCGGAAGACCTCGACGCCTTCCTCACTCAAATTGTCCAGAACGAGTATACGGTGCATGATGTCATCCTCCGGCAACGGCCAACGGCCGCGCTTTTCGCAACACAAACGACGGTGACTGAGGCTGTCTGCAGCCCGGGAAAAGCAACCGAGAAGCGCGGTACACCCCCCGCCCGGGAGGGGTCCCCGGGGACCCGGCCGCACAGAAAACCGGCCAAATCCCAACGGCGCACATAATAAAGGAAAACTTTCTCGATTGTCAAACCCGGGTGCAAACAGAATCCGTCGCCAAGCCGGGGAAGGTCACCACGGCGGCATGACATTCGAAGAAGCATACACCGCGCCCGCCGCCGGTACGTCCGGAAAATTCCCTGCTGTTTCCGGGACACCCGAGTGAAAACAACGGAGCCCCTGCACAACCGCCCATCCCCCAGTCGCGAAATCACTTTTGACATTTCCCCCCGTCGTGGGAATAGTAAAGGCAGAAAGCATTGAACTCTCCCGGAGGGCGTGACCCGTGACAGACAACGAACTGCTGGTACAGTGGGCGGAACAGCGCGACCCCGAAGCGTTTCGGGAGATGGTAAACCGCCACGCCGCCATGGTTTATGCGACATGCAGACGCATCGTGCGCGACGCCGTGGAGGCCGAGGACATCGCCCAGGAGTGTTTTGAGGCCCTCGCCAAGGCCGGAACCCG
>CALDSM010000213.1 GCA_937923585.1 uncultured bacterium | reverse complement strand
GCGGATGCTCGGAGTCGAAGGGCTCGGGATCGTGGGCGTCTGGCTGAGGATCGAACCGGCGGCAACGGTTGCGCTGTAGGCTTGTGTAACCGTGCCGACTGAGAGTCCCACGCCCGCGATGGCCGATGCCGCCGCTCCCTGGGTCATGCCCGCCACATTGGGCACCGTTACGGTCTGGGGTTCAGGCCCCCGCGACAACACCAGGTCCACCGAGGTGCGGTGAACCACAGACGTTCCCGCCACGGGGGTTTGGCTGATGACCAGTCCGGAAGCCACCGTCGGGCTGTAGGCCTGCGTGACCGTCCCGACCACCAAGTCCGCGCCCACAATGGCCATCGCCGCCGCCACTTGGGTCAGGCCTGCCACGTCGGGCACCACCGCAGGCGGGGAACCCTGGGAAACCACCAAGTCCACGGCGGTGCCGGATTTCACCGACGTTCCCGCCGGGGGGGTCTGGCTGATGACGAACCCGGCGGCAACGGTTGCACTGTAGTCTTGGGTGATTGTGCCGACCGCCAGACCGGCGCCAATAATGGCGGAGGACGCCTCCGTCTGCGGCTGGCCCACAACGTTGGGCACTTTCTTGGAAGTCGAACACCCCGCAAGCACCACGCACAGCGCCAGCAGCACCAATCCATTTGCCCGAAACGCCCTGTTCATCGCACATACTCCCTTTGTCGCGCGATCCCATAAGAAGATGCCTGGTCCGGGCGTGGTTATCCCTCCTTCCATTGGGCCGAAACGTCACGTCCGAAACATACCAACCATCTGGACTAAACTATAACCCCGATTCTGTCCTATGTCAAGGGGGAATAGGGGGTAATATAAATGCCAAAAAGGCCAACAGTGGCATTCTCGCGCAAAGAGGCAAACACCGCCGCACGCCGGGTCATGGGGGATGCATGCGCTAAATGGCCCGCCGCACGCGGGAAATTCCCGTTTCACACCGCCGGCCTCCGGTCGTCAGGGCAATCGCACCAAGACCCATGCTCATCCAGCTCAGCGGAAATGCGTATAACATACTGTGAAACTTTGCCTTAAGTCCCCCTTTGAAGGGGGGGGCTCCGCCGTGGGCGGGGCAGGGGGATGTAGAGTCCCGGACCAGGCCCCACCCCCCCTCAATCCCCTTCAAAGGTGGACTTAAAACATGTCTCCACTACAGTAATGTAGCGACACCAGCCTGTTCATCGGTAGGTTCTTGCGCTGCACATGGGTTTGCGGGTGCGCTGTGGCTGAATGCGATGGCCCTGCTCCGGCCGCAATTTGGACGCGAATGAGGCTTGCTGGTACACTAAGGCGGCATGAGGCGTTCCTTCCGCAGTCCGCTGGCAGGCCGCCAAGACTTGCCGGAACGGGCCGTGCCGCGCGCTGAAACGCGGGCGCTGCTTCTTCGAGGCGGAAACGGGTTCATGGCAAAGCGCAGCAGGCTTCAACTGGGTCAGGCGGCCACAATGGCCGCGGCGCTGTTCCGCGTCCATGTGCTGCGCCGGCGGTCGCCCCTGTTTGTCTCCTGGAACATCACCTTTCGCTGCAACCTCCGGTGCCAGTACTGCGACGCACACCATGCCCGGCACGACGAGTGGGATGTGCCGCGGATTCTGGCGGGCCTGGACACGCTGTGGGACTTGGGCGTGCGCTGGATCACCTTCGGGGGCGGCGAGCCTTTCGTGAAGGAGGGGTTGGGGAAGATTCTGTCCCACGCGAAGGGCCTCGGTTTCAACGTGTTCCTCAGCACAAACGGCTGGCTTGCCTCACAGCACCGGACGGATCTCGCGTCCGTGGACCACGTCAACATCAGCCTGGACGGCCCGCGCGACGTGCATGACCAGGTTAGGGGCAAAGGGGCCTTCGACAAGGCGCTGGAAGGGGTGGACGTTTGCCGCGAAGAGGGGGTTTCGGTGTCGCTGCTCTGCGTGCTGTCCAAGTACAACCTGGACCGCGTGGACGAGGTGATCCAAATCGCGGCGGAGCGGGGCCTGACGGTGATGTTTCAGCCGGCGACGCGCTGGCTGAATTCGTCGGAGGAATCAAACCAGATATGCCCGCCGGTGGATGCGTACCGCGCGGCGGTGTCCCGGCTGATTGAACGGAAGCGGGGCGGCGCGCCGATTCGGAATTCGGTCGAGGGACTGAAGCACATTCAGCACTGGCCGGACCCGACGCCCATTTGGTGCGTGGCGGGGAAACTGATATCGGTGCTGGAACCGGACGGGTATGTGCTGGCCTGCCACCAGGCGCAGGTGGGTGCCTTCCTGCGGAAAGAATGCGGGGATGCGCCGCTGGCGGAACGGTTCAGAAAGGCGCCGATTCCGGCGGGGTGCGTCCAGTGCTGGTGCTCGCCGCTGGTGGAACTGGCGCTGCTCTTCTCGCTACGCCCCAGTTCGATCATCAATGCGTTTCGGACGCTGCTCAAATGACCGGAGGCGCGCGGCGGAACGGCGGGGTTTAAACATTAAAGTGCAGTGAGTCGCAATTGATGCCACTTAAACAAACAAAGAGAACCAAGCGAAAAACAGGGACTGACTCGCCTTTCGGCAGTTTGAAAGGCGTGTCTG
>CALDSM010000212.1 GCA_937923585.1 uncultured bacterium | reverse complement strand
ACAATCTGGCCCACCGCCGGCATGCGCGTCATGCCGCCCACGAGAACGACCTCGTCTATCTGCGCCGCCGTCAGGCCCGCGTCCTCAAGCGCGCGGAAGCACGGGTTCTTCGTGCGCTGGAGGAGCGCGTCGCAAAGCTGCTCCAGTTTCGCCCGCGTCAGCGTGTAGTTCATGTGCTTCGGCCCCGAGGCGTCCGCCGTGATGAACGGCAGGTTCACATCCGTCGTCATCGCGCTCGAAAGCTCGCACTTGGCCTTCTCCGCGCCTTCCTTGAGCCGCTGGAGCGCCATGGGGTCCTTGCGAAGGTCAATGCCTTGGTCCTTCAGGAACTCCTCGGCCAGCCAGTCCATGATGCGCTGGTCGAAGTCGTCGCCGCCCAGGTGCGTGTCGCCGTTCGTGCTCAGCACCTCAAAACTGTCGCCGCCGATGGCCAGAATGGAGATGTCGAAGGTGCCGCCGCCCAGGTCGTACACGGCGATCTTCTCGTCCTTCTTCCGGTCCAGCCCGTAGGCCAGCGCGGCCGCCGTCGGCTCGTTGATGATGCGCAGCACGTCAAGGCCCGCGATGCGCCCGGCATCCTTGGTCGCCTGGCGCTGCGAGTCGTTGAAGTACGCCGGAACCGTCACCACTGCCTGTGTGACGGACTGTCCCAGATAAGACTCGGCGGTCTCCCGCATCTTCTGGAGGATCATCGCCGAAATCTCGGGCGGGCGGTAGGTCTTGCCCAGCACCGACACCTGCACGTCGCCCGAGGGGGCGGTGCCCACGCGGTAGGGCACCAGTTTCTCCTCCTCGCCGACTTCCATGTGCCGCCGGCCCATGAACCGCTTTATCGAGAAGATGGTATTCTGCGGGTTGGTCACCGCCTGACGCTTCGCCACCGCGCCCACCAGCCGCTCGCCGTCTTTTGTGAATGCGACAACCGACGGCGTCGTGCGGTTGCCTTCGGTATTCGCGATGACCACCGGCTCGCCGCCCTCCATGACGGCGACGCAGGAATTGGTTGTTCCCAGGTCTATTCCGATTACTTTGCCCATGTCCTCTGCTCCTTGTTTGGATTTACGGACGCTGTTCTTCCTCGTCCGGTTCAGTTGAGTCCACATTCTCCGCGACCGCCCCGGAACCGCTGCTCACCACGACCCGCGACGGCCGCAGCACGGCGGAACCAAGGCAGTATCCGCGTTCAAACTCGTTCATTACCATGCCCGCCGCATGCTCCTCGGACGGCATGTGGGCCAGCGCCTCATGCACATTCGGATCGAAGGGCACACCCAGGGCGGGTATCGGCTCCAGTCCCCGCGCCGCGAGAACCTCCATGAACTGCTTCAGCACCATGCGCACCCCGTCGGCAAAGCCGCCGGTCGGGTCCTCCGCGTGCAGAAGCGCGCGTTCAAGATTGTCCGCCACCGGAAGCAGGTCGCGCACGATGCCCTGCGCAGCATTGGTTCGGGCCTGCTCGCCGTCGCGAAGAACCCGTTTCCGGTAGTTGTCAAATTCGGCGCGGGCCCGCAGGAACTGGTCTTTGAGTTTTTCCAGTTCGGCCGAAAGGCGCGCGATTTCCAGTTCGGACTCCGACGGCTGCGGAGATGCCTCAGCCTCCCCGGACGCCGTCTCCGGAGACGCTTCGGGGGCCGCTTCCGCTGTCGGCTCTTCCGGCGGGATATTGTCCAACGCTTCGTCCACTATTGTGCTCTTATCCTTCTTCATGGCCTATCTTCCAAATCTGCCCAGCATGCGCCCGACCAGTTCCGCGGTGTAATCCACCACGGTCATCAGGCGCGAATAATTCATCCTTTTCGGCCCCAGCACGCCTATCAGATCGGAAGAGCACACGTCTGAACTCCAGTCACGATCAGATCTCGTA
>CALDSM010000211.1 GCA_937923585.1 uncultured bacterium | reverse complement strand
ACGAGATCTGATCGTGACTGGAGTTCAGACGTGTGCTCTTCCGATCTCAGGCAAGATCCTCCCCCGCGAACTCCTCTTCCTCCGCTACGATTTGCAGTCCGGCGAGAACCACTTCACGATAGCCTTGGAAGGAAAGTGACCCATGCCTTCCGTCGAATCCTTTCGCGATTCTTCAGCCAACGGATGAGGAAAATGGGGCGGCATCAATTTTGGAGTGCGGCGGCAACGACGCCGCTTTGGCTCGGGTCCCCTGGGCACGCCAATCTCCCGATTGGCTTCTCGCGGCCCTCTTCTCGTTGTCCTCTTGTTCCCAAATTGCATTCTTGTCATTACCCACAAGTCAGTCAGGATGTTGCCGTGGGGAAGTGCTTTACATCCCCCCCCCTTACAGGTTATGTAAAGCGCCTGACACGGGAAGTACCGCATTATTGGCCCCGGAGGGGCCATACAATGGTAGCCACGGGTGGAGCGAAGCGGAACCCGTGGTAAACGGACGAAATGCATGCCGTCCCCGAAGGGGGCGAACACTGGGAGCGCCCGTCATTCCCGCGAAGGCGGGGACATCCCTGCCGGCTCGGGGCCTCTCCACATTCGCCCCCTTCGGGGACGTGTCCGGTTTCTGCCATTAACCACGGGTTCCGCTTCGCTCCACCCGTGGCTACTGTTGTGTGCCCCTTGCAGGGGCAATACGAAGAGATGAAGAAACGGACAATCTCCGGACAAACACACCGTCTTTCATAGGCCTGGGATTTGTGGGTAATGGCAAGAATTGCATTTGGGAACACCGTTGCATGCGAAGTTGCATTTCGCGCTTCCGGCATCCGTGCCCGCAAGCCAAAGCGGCGGCTTGTCCTCCTCCGGCGTGGCGTTGCCGCCGCGCTCCAAAACTACGCTTATCGGAAATGCGGATGCGTCATCTGTTCCGCCACTCGGCTCAGGTGCTACCATTGTCATTGATTCTTAGTCCATTCTAATGCGGAGCGCAACCATGAACTTCCTTCTTCATTGCGTCATTTTCGGCACCATGCTCGCGGCGGCCGACGCCGACGCCGCGCCAATAGCGCGGCAGGTGCTGGTCTCGCGGCATAACCTTGACCTCACCACGCCCGGTCGCGTGCAGGTGGGCAACGGCGAATTCGCCTTCACCGCGGACCTCACCGGGCTCCAAACGGTCGAAGAGTGCTGCACCATGTCGCAATGGGGCTGGCACACGTCGCCGCTGCCCGAAGGCAAGACCCCGTCGGACTTCCAGTGGACCGCCAGGCAGGCCTACTGCGGCCGCGCGGTGGACTACATGGCCGGCACCGGCGACGACATCAGCAAGTGGCTCTACGCCAACCCGCACCGCATGAACCTCGGCCGAATTCGTCTGGTGCGCACCGGGCGGGACGCCGCTCCCATCCAACCCAAGAACCTCGTTCACCCGCACCAGAGCCTCGACCTGTGGACCGGCATTCTGGAAAGCCATTTTGAACTGGACGGCCAGCCGGTCAGTGTCGTCACCTGTGCCCATCCAGACCGCGATGCCGTTGCGGTGCGCGTCGAGTCGCGGTTGATTGCAGAGAAACGACTCGCGGTCGAAATCGCCTTCCCCTATCCCGACCTCAAAGAGTTTGGCGGCTACGGCAATTGGGATCAGCCCGATGCCCACCAGACGGTCCTGACGCCGGAAAGGCCCAATCAGGCCGTTCTCGCGCGCACCGTGGATGCGGACGAATACAGCGTCACCGTTGCATGGGATCCCGGCGCGGCGTTCAACGGCACGGAGGACAGGCACCGCTTTGTCCTCACCGCGGGGGCGTCGAACTGCCTGGAGATGGTGTGCGAGTTCTCGCCGAATCCCCGGGAAGATCCGCTGCCGACCTTTGCCGCGGTTCACGCCGCATCGGCCACGCATTGGCGTGATTTCTGGAAGCACGGCGGCGCCATGGACTTTGCGGGCAGCACCGACCCCCGCGCGAAAGAACTGGAACGGCGCATCATCCTGTCCCAGTACATCACCGCCGTCAACTGCGCCGGTTCCCTGCCGCCGCAGGAGAGCGGTCTGGTCAACAACGGCTGGAACGGCAAGTTCCACATGGAAATGTACTGGTGGCACGGCGCGCAGTACGCGCTTTGGGACCGCTGGCCCCTGCTCAAGCGCAGTCTCGACATCTACGCGAAAGATCTGCCCTCAGCTCGCGAAAAGGCGGCGCGGCAGGGATACAAAGGCGCGCGCTGGCCCAAATGCACCGGCCCCGACGGGCGCGAATCGCCCCACCCCATCCACGCCATGCTTATCTGGCAGCAGCCGCACCCGATCTTCTTTGCCGAACTCGACTACCGCGCCCATCCCGAGCGCAACACGCTCAACGTGTGGGCCGACATTGTCATGGCCACGGCAGACTTCATGGCCTCCTTTGCCGTGAAGGAGCAGGATACCAACCGCTACGTGCTGGGTCCGCCCATCTACACCGTTCCGGAGACCACGGACCCCGACAAGGTTTACAACCCCGCCTTTGAACTGGCCTACTGGCGCTACGGCCTGGAAACCGCCCAGCGTTGGCGCGAGCGCATGGACCTGCCCCGCAACCCCGACTGGGATGCCGTGCTCCAAGGACTCGCGCCCCTGCCCGTGCAGGACGGCGTCTACCTGCTGGAGGAGCACCTGCCCGACAGCTACACCAACTGGAACCACAACCATCCCTCCGTCGCGGGCATCTTCGGCATCCTGCCCGGCGCGGACGTGGACCGCGACACCATGAAACGCACGCTGGACAAGATCATGGACTGCTGGCGCTGGAAAGACACCTGGGGCTGGGATTTCCCCATGCTCGCCATGACCGCCGCCCGCCTGGGCGAACCGGAGCGCGCGGTGGATCTGTTGCTGCACAAGAACTTCGATTTTGACGAGCGCGGCTATCCCATCGGCGGCGGCCCCTGGCCCTACCTGCCCTCCAGCGGCGGCCTGCTCTACGCCGCCGCCTTCATGGCCGCAGGCTGGGGCGGCGCGCCGCCCGAAATTGCCCCCGGCTTTCCGCAGGGTGAGAAATGGCGCGTGCAGGCCGAAGACCTCAGAACAGCACCATAAGCGGAACGTTGAGGCCCTTTCCCCTCAGCGGCAGGCATGCCGTCCTGCACGTACAGCAATCTGCGGGACGGAGACGACGTGGTGGAATCGAAAATGATGTGTGCAGCGGACTTCTACGCTCCGGACTTGTACAGTCCAAAGCTCACCTGGTGCTCGATGGGCCGGAATTTGACCATCCCCATGCGCTCGACAGTGAGTGGCCAGGGCAGTTCGATGTGCTCGCTCAGCGCGCGGCGGACTTGATCGACGAGGTGGCGCGAACAGGGAAGCAATTCGACGGCGAGCGTGCAGTGGGGAGCCCAGGTGCCGGGCGCGTAGAGCGGCCAAAGCAGGCTGCCCAGGTCTCCGAGAGCGTCGCAGAAGCGCCCATGCAGGCCGCTCAGGAACTCCGACGGTTCAGGCGCGAGGAAGATGACTCCCTTGTTGACGAACCCTTCGATTCCGGCAAAGGTCAGGGGAAACGGCTCCGTGGTTTCTGAAAGCTCCTGCAGGACCCCGGTCACCTGCGCTGTCTGCATTTCGTCAAGGTCGTCAAACCCGCCGAGCGAGATGTGGGGAATGGAATCACTGGAGGCGAGATAGGTGGAAATGCCCTCATCGGCGAGCCATTTCCACAGTCTGCGCACGGCGGTATCGGTGCGTTGGTCGAAGAAGAGTTCCACTGCGTAGGGCATGGCGTGATCCTCGCGTTGGCGGCCCGCCCCATTATACCGGTTTCCTGAGGGGAGGTGCGCCTTTCAGCGAACTTCGACGGGTTGGCCCGTTCTACGACCTCTTGATCCGCTTGAGCGTCTGGTACGCCTCGTTGAGGGCGCGCATGGCATCCTCGTCGCCGCCGTGGTCGGGATGATGCACCTTGGCCTTGCGCCGGTAGGCGCTCTGGATCTCGTCCCACGTCGCCGACGGCGACAGCCCCAGCAGCCGGTAACAGAGTTCGACATCCGTCTGCGACGGCGGAACGGCGTGCCTCGAACCCGGGCGGCCCACCACCGCCTCCATGACCCATCGGCCGAGGAGGCGCTTCACCACGGGCCAGAGCCCGGTGGCGCTGATGAAGAACACAATGGTGACGAGTATCAGGAAATGTTGTAAGGATAAGAACATCAGATGATCTTGGTGCCCGTCGCGGCGCTACTTGCGGTCCTTGAATTTGAAAATATTATCCACGGCCTCGCCGACCTTGTCCGGGTCGTCGCCGTCCTTGTTGCGTTTCAGTTTTTCGCGCGCCTGTTCCCTGCGCCATTGGTAGTAATACGGAATGGCCTTCATCAACCCGTACCCGGCGCCCATGCCGCCGAGATGGGTGACCATTTCGGCCATACTCCCGTTCAGCCCGGCGATGAGGTTCATGACGAACACCAGCACGACCATTCCCACCGCGCTGATGGGCACGGGCAGGGGGAAAAGGAAGAACTGGCGCTTGGGGTCAATCATGGCGAACGCCACCATCACACCCATGACGGACCCGCTCGCGCCGCACATGGTCGGACCAAACCCGAACATGGCCAGCGGCAGCAGCGGCACCAGCACCGCCAGCGCGCCGCAGGCCAGGTAAAAGCGAATGAACTGGCGGCTGCCCAGCAGCCGCTCGACCTCCGGCCCGAAGAAGAAGAGCCAGAGCATGTTCATGAACAGGTGCATCAGCCCAAGGTGCAGGAACTGGTAGCTGAGGGGCTGCCAGAGCATGCCCCGGAAGAGGGAGCCGGTCGAATAGCCGAAAGTCTCCACCACGCGCGCCGCGCCGCCGGTCGCCACCTCCAGCGGCGCAAGAATCAGCTGCAGGGCAAACACGCAGGCGTTGACGAGGATAAGCCAGCGCACCGCCCAGGTGATGCTGGGGGCGAGGGAGCGCAGGTCAAAACGCTGGTTTGAATATGTTCCGTTCATGATCTCTTGCGGTTGTGCGCCAAGTTTCAATCCCCCTTTGAAGGGGGCAGGACCCGGAGGTCCGGGGGATGTTTGCGGCTATTGTACCGGAAAGCGCGGCGCGCAGACTATTTGCCCGCGATGTTGGCAAGGGGATAGGAACGCACCCCCCCCCAGCGGCTGTAAGGGTAATACAGAAACACCACCCTGCCCACGATGTCTTTCATCCATCCCAGGTCGTACAGGCCGGGTCCGTCCGGACCGCCGTGGTTCACGCTGCTGTCGTCGCTTTCGTTGCGGTTGTCGCCCATGAAAAAGAAGCGTCCCTCGGGGACGCGTATGGGGTCCTCGATGGTATAGCGCATGGGCTCGCGCACGTAGGGTTCGGAGGCGTATTTGCCGTCAATGAGCAGCGCCCCGTCCACCACCCCGACCGAGTCGCCGGGCAGCCCCGTGATGCGTTTGACGAGGTATTCATGATCGTGGCGGAGAACGACGATGTCACCCCGGTGATAGGACGTATCCCGGACGGTCACGAGCATGTCGTTCGGAAGCAGCGTGGGTTCCATGGACCCGCTGGGCACCATGAAGAAGCGCGCGCCGCGCACGCCGAACGCGTAACAGCCGGCCGCCGCAAGCAGCGCGAAGGCCCCGAAGAGCGGCGTGAGAAGCCTGAAGTTCGCCATCCAGTCCCCGCCATTGCGCAGCACCACCACCGCGTTCAGCAGCACGAAAAGAAACAGGAACGCCGCTTCGCCTTTTCGGACGCGGGCGGCGGCCGCCATCGCGGCAATTGGCAGCATCCAGGGACCGATTGCCCATGCATACGCCCCCAGATAACGAAGGCCCCCCGGAA
>CALDSM010000210.1 GCA_937923585.1 uncultured bacterium | reverse complement strand
GACCACCGAGATCTACACTCTTTCCCTACACGACGCTCTTCCGATCTCATGATGTCCAACTGCGAGGCGCCGCTTCCGGCGCCCAGAATCATGTCTTTCTTGGTCATGAGACCCAGGCAGTTGTTTACCGGAAAACTTCCAGCGCTGTTTGTCGGGGTGCCGTTGTTGCAGGAGAGCAGGTTGACGTTGATGTTGATGTTGTCGGTGACAAGGAAGGCGCAGCGCCCGCTGTAGTTGAGGGTGTCCTTGTTTCCCTGGCCGAGAAAGGAAAGGGCTCCGTTGATTCTGATCTGGCCGTTCATTCTCAGTGTCGCGGCGGCGGGGTCGAATTTCAGGTAGTCGTTGTTTGCGGCCGGTGTTGCGGCGAGGGCGGCGGCGCCGGTCAGCCGCACGTTGGTGGTCGCATTCCAGTAGAAGGCGTCCTTCGCGGTCAGGTCAAGATTGATGTCGCCCGTGTGGACACCATCGGTCGGATTGACGGGGCTAGCCAGAAGAACCTCGGTGAAATACTCCTCATGGGTGTAGGGCACGGCGGTTCCCGGGCGGGGGGCCTTTGCGGCGGTGTCGGGGAACCGCCAGGGATCGCTCAGCAAGGGAAATGTGACATTGTCTCCCAGGTCATAGAGGGCGCTCCAGCCGTTGTCGCTGTACACGTCCGAGGGAATGCCGCGTCCGCCGTCGGGGGTGGACTTCTTGCCGCTCCAGCCGTCGGTCACGTAGGTGCCGTCGAGAAACTGTTTCACGGGGCTTCCGCTGGAATAGGCCTCCCCGATCTGCGAATTGCCGGTCATGCCGACCAGGCCGTGTTTGACCCGCAGTTTGGCGTCCAGCGTTTCCGCACTGGTGCCGTCCACGTCAATGGTGGGCAGCGCGGGAACGCGAACCCGCAGGTAATCCGGCAGTGTTTCGTAGTTGTTGCGGATGAGGCTTGTGCCGCTCAGGTCAATGGCGTCCTCCAGGGCAACGCCTCCCTCCATAAGGTTCGTGCCAAGGATATGCACCGAGCCGTATATGCTCACGTTGCCCTTGATGACGCCGCCGGCAAGGCCGTCCCCCGCGAAGACGGCGTTCTGCCACACGTTCACGTTGGTCGCGCGGTAGACCGATTCGACCTGGCGCACCGTGCCGCGGTATTTCGCCGCGGCGTGAATGCTGTACATGAACTTCTCTTTGGCGCCGTCGGCGATGCCGTCACCGTTTTCATCGCGGCCGTTGCTGCCCCAATGGACGGCATAAGCCATGTACTGGGGTGGCTGCTGGTCCGGTGGGGTGCCGGGTTCGGCCGTCATGGACACCGGATGGCTCTCCGATGCGTCGAAGTCCGGCAGCACAAGTTCCCCTTTGTCGCTGTATTGGGGTGTCCACCCGTCCAGGCCGATGATTCCGCTGCGGGACTCTTCCAGATTCTCCCTGCTGGTTGTCAGGGCTGTTTCGACCGCGTCGAAAGTCTTGTTGTAGGCCTGATAGGCTTCGGCCTCCAACCGTTGCTGAAGATAGCGCCCGCTGATCGCCGACACGGTCAGCAGGGCCACGGCGGTGAAAATGGTGGCCAGAATTAACGCCATGCCGCGGTCTTTTCGGTTTGGCAGTGTCTTTCTCGCGCCCATTCCTCAGTTCCTCGGGGTGACGAATTCGGTCAATGCGACCCGAAACGGCTGTTGCCGGCCGTCCCGGGCTTCTGTTTGGATGGTGATTTCAAGCCCGCCGTTGCGCGGCGTCACCCAGAAGCCCCGGACAAGCGGCACGCCGTTCGTTTTGTTGGCCGAGTCCGGCGGCAGGGTGTTGCAGAGAACCCGTGTGGATCTTCCCTGCGTCATGATCAGTTGGGTGACGGTCAGTCCATCGCGGTTTACATCGGCGGTGTCGGGTTGGACGGTAACTTCGGCGCCCAATTCGAGGCGGCCGTTCACATCCACGGCGGTGCCGTCGCCGTTGGTGTCCGCGGCCGGACGGAATCGCAGCACGTCACCGGGCAGGGCCGCCGTGTTGACGGATGCGGCCGACGCCCCGCGCACGCGGGCCACCAGTGTCTGGACCGCTCCCCGCGCCTCTTCGGCGGCCGCAATGGTGGAGCGCTGCGCGCCGGATGTCCTGGCGATGCCGACGGACAGGCCGATGAAGACGCCCATGACGGTTGTCAGCATGGCTGTTGCCATCATGACCTCCAGAAGTGTGAATCCGTTTCTTTGCATCACGCTACGGTGTCCCGTTGCAGGTGGTTGAGGGGAGAGAAAGCATGTGTCCCCGCGGCGTGGTGCATACATCGGTGACCCGCACCTGCACTGGCCGGGGAAAAGCGCCTGCGGTGGCCGGGTAGGCCACGGGAA
>CALDSM010000209.1 GCA_937923585.1 uncultured bacterium | reverse complement strand
GACCACCGAGATCTACACTCTTTCCCTACACGACGCTCTTCCGATCTGGGAACCTCCGGTACAACGCACAATATGCCATCCAACCCCAACAGTGGGTTGAATGTGCTCGCTATTGCGCGGGTGCGGGTGCGGGTGCAGGCACCACCGGAGCGGCGGGCGCGGCAGCCGGTGCCGCTGGGGCTTCCGGCGCAGGCACCGGTGTTGCCGGTGCAGGCGCGGGGGCCGCAGGTGCAGGAGCCGGTGCTGCCTCCGGTGCCGGGGCGGCCGGCGCTGCGGGTGCGGCCGCGGGGGCCGGAGCCGGGGCGGGTGCCGCAGGCTCCGCCTGGGGAACGGCGGTGGTCTCCACATTGAGGCCGGGGTTGAGACTCCATTCCGCCATGGACCCGTCATACAGCGCCACGTTTTCGTTGCCCAGCAGACGATATCCGAAGTAGCCCAGAGAGGCGCTGACACCCGAATTACAGTACGTAATGATCTTCTTGGGCGCTTTGTCACCGGCAATCTTCAGAACTTCGGCCATGGCTTCCGGGGTCTTGAAGGTCAGCATGTCGCCTTCCAGCAGGCCAAAGGACGGGTGACTCACCGCACCTGGAATGTGGCCTGCCCGGGCAACATATGCGGCTTTTTCGGTTCCGGTAAAGAACGCCTCCGGCCGCGTGTCAACCAGTGCGCCTCCCTGGAACCGGAGCAGTTCGAGCACCTGGTCCGTGCTCGCGATCACCTCGGGACGGACCCGTACCTTGATTTCCTCGACGGGCACCGGTGCCGGGGCGCCCTGGCCCGTTTCAACCGGCCTGCCTTCGGCGGCCCACTTCTTCAGCCCGCCGTCCAACAGATGCACGCGCGGAAAGGAAAGGTACTCCAAAATCCAGAACATCCGCGATGCCTCGGCCACGTCGCCCGGCTGCGCGTTCTGCCCGCAGACAACGACGTTCTTTCCCGGCGCGATGCCCCGGTCGGCAAGCAGGGGCAGCACCTGGTCAATGGGCTTGAGCAGATTGACCACGCCGTTGCGTTCTTCCGAAAGCTGCTTGATGGGCAGATTGACCGCCCCGGCGATGTGGCCCTGCACGAACAGTTCCGATTCACGCACGTCAACGACAAGCGCATCCGCGAGTTTGCCCACCTGGTCCGTGCCGACCAGCAGCCCGACGGGACGTTCCGGTTCGGGAGCCTTCTCCACCGGCGGTGCCGGGGCCGGTGCGGGCGCAGGCGCGGGTGCCGGCGTTTCAGCCGGAGCGGGCGCTGCGGGCGCGGGTGTCTCGGCGGGAGCAGGTGCGGGGGCCGGGGGTGGTGTCGGTTCAGCAGGAGCCGGAGCGGGAGCCGGCGCGGCGGGCGTTTCCACCGGTGCGGGAGCAGGTTCCGCCGCGGGGGCGGGGGCGGCAGGCGCCGGAGCCGCAACTTCAGCCGGGGCAGCAGGTTGGGCCGGGGGCGCGGCGTCCTGTGCCATGGCAAGACCGCCCAACAACAACCCTATGGTAAGCAGCACCGTGAATCTCATAAAGCCAATGTCTCCCGACAGTTAATCGTGCATATCATGCCATATTTCGGGCATTGGTTGCATTACATTTATTTCAGTTCCAGTAGCACCACTGTCACTGGTCAACGTGGACATGAATTCGCTTCACGTCACACGCGCTGTCTTGCGCTATACTCTCATCCGGAGGTACTGCCATGGACAAGGGCCTGTTCCTGCAGAATGTCATTGCCATAATCTGGGACTTTGACAAAACGCTTTCGCCGCAATATATGCAGACACCGCTGTTTGACGAGTACAAGCTCGATCAGAAAGTGTTCTGGACGGAAGTGAACGCGCTGCCGGCGTGGTACGCACGCGCGGGCATTGCGGTGCAGCCGGACACATGCTACCTGGGGCATCTCCTGACCTATGTTCGCGAGGGTCGCATGCCGGGACTCACGAACGCAAAACTGCGCGAGCTGGGCGGGCGCATCCCCCTGTTTCCCGGCATCATGGGGCTCTTTGACCGGCTGGAGGTTACGTTGCGGAAACCGCCGTTCCTGGAAGGGGACTTGCGGCTGGAGCATTACGTGGTGAGCACCGGATTGGCAGAGATGATTCGCGGCTCGGCGATCGCGAAGCGACTGAGCGGAATATGGGCCTCGGAGTTTATCGAAACGCCCGCAGCGCCTGCGTTTGACCCGGACTCCACGCCGCAGCCGGGCGAGATCAGCCAGATTGCCGCCATCCTGGACAACACGACGAAGACACGCGCCATCTTCGAGATTAACAAGGGCGTCAACCGGCATGCGGACATCTCGGTGAACGACATGATTCCCGAGGAGGAACGCCGCGTGCCGGTGCGCAACATGATCTATGTGGCTGACGGCCCCAGCGACATTCCCAGTTTCTCGGTCATCCGCAAGCATGGGGGATTGGCCTACGCCGTGTATGACCCGGCATCGCCGGGACAGTTCGAGCAGGTGGTGGATCTGGCGGAGTCGGCACGGGTGGACGCTTATGGCCCCGCGGACTATTCGGACGGGGGCCAGACAGACCGGTGGCTGCGGTTGCAGGTAGAACGCATGGCACTGCGCATCATGGACGAGCGGCGGCGGAATCTTGCAAAGCGGGTGGGCTCAGGGCCGAAGCATGTCGAGTGAGGCCGTTCCCGCCGCCGGACGCGTCCAGTACCCGGCTATGAGCGTTCCGCAATCGGGGCAGGCGCCGTTGTGGATGCGGTTCTGCCGGACCTGAAATCCGAAGCGCTCGACCAGAATGGTCCCGCAACCGGGGCAAACCGTGTCTTCCAGTGTGCCCACCCTGCCGGGCAGATTCCCCGCATATACGTAGTGCAGTCCGGCATCCCGGCCGATCTGCCATGCCTGCCGGAGGTCTTCCGGGGTGGTGCTGCGCTGGTTTGCCATTCTGTACTGCGGATGGAATGCCGTCACATGCCAGGGCAGGTGGGGCGAGACCCCGGCCAGAAACTTGGCCAGTTCGCGCAGTTCGGCCTCGTCGTCGTTGAAGCCGGGGATGAGCAGCGTAACCGCCTCAACCCAGTATCCGGCAGCCACCAAGCGAGAAATGGAGTCCAATCCAGTCCCAAGCCGGCATCCCAGCGTCCGGTAGGTGGCGTCATCGAAACACTTGAGGTCCACCTTGAATAGGTCGGTGACAGGCCGCAGGTAGGCCAGCACTTCGGGCGTGGCGAAGCCGTTGCTGACAAAGCCGCAGGTCAGACCCTGCTCTTTGGCCTGCGTGAAGATGGCATGGGCCCAGTCGGCGGTGATGAGCGGTTCGTTGTAGGTGCTGATGACGGCATCCACGCCATGGCGCACCGCTTCTTTAACCATTGTGGACGCATCACACTCCGTCGGCAGGGCGGCGGAGGCGTCATCCTGAAGCGTCTGGCTGGAGAACCAGTTCTGGCAGAAGGAGCAGTGGAGGTTGCACCCGAGCATGCCGAAGGACAGCGCGCTGCCGCCGGGCAGGGCATGGTAGAAGGGCTTCTTCTCGATGGGATCAATCTGAAGCCCCGACACATAGCCCCAGGGCACGCGCAGCACGCCGTTCTCGTTGAAGCGCACGCGGCATATGCCACGTTTGCCGGGACGAATCAGGCAGCGGTTGGCGCAGGCCAGACAGCGTACCGCGCCGTCGTCGCCGGGGAGGGTCAGCGCGGGGGCCGCCGGCGCGGAAAGACGGTCCAGCAACTGTGCCAACCGCGATGTCTTCCTGCTATTCTCACCGGTTTCCATGATGGAACTTCCTTACGCGACTGTCTCCCCTGATTGTAGCACGGCGCGAACGGCGGAATTGCGTGGCGGTGGGGACAGGCGGTAGCATGGTTGCATGGGCGGACGAATAGCGGCACAAACGGCGCGCCTGCGGGCGGCGCTGGAACGGGGACGGCGTTTTGCGGCGCAGGACGTGTGGCACATCGGGCGTCCCGGCGAGGATGTGCCGCATGGCTTCATCATTCAGCAGGTGCGCGCCGCGATCCTGCTGGCGCGCAGCGTGGGCGAGGAGACGCTGGTCGTGCGGGCGGCGGCGCTGTCTTTCGCCACGCTGATCTTTCTCGTGCCGTTTATGGCGTTCACCTTCTACTTCATCCAGACCTTCAATCTAGGGGACAAGGTCTATGATGCCGCCGACAAGGAGTTGACCCAGTTGGTGGGAACGCTCCGGCAACTGGAACTGGTTTCGGTCCCCGTGAATTCGGAACCCGCCCCCTCGGAGGGAAAAGACGGCACACCCGCTCCGGCCAATGATGAGGCGCTCAAGCAGCGGCTTATCGCGTGGGTCTTCCCGGTGTTTGAACCGCAGCAGGGGGAGAGCCCCGCTTCGGGTTATGAGAATCCCGTGCGCCTCCTGGTCCGCCTGGCGGAGCAGAGCGCCACGAAGCCGCAGGCACTGGGCATTACCGGCCTCTTGTTTGTGCTGAGCACGGTGTTCGGCTTCATGCGCAACGTGGAACAGGCGTTCAACCGCATCTGGGGGGTGCGCCGGACACGGGGCATGCTGCGCGCCGTCAGCGACTATCTGCTGGTCACTGTATTGCTGCCTTTTGCGGCGGCGGCGGTGCTGGGTGTCACGGCCGCCCTCGAAAGCAGCCATTTGAAGGAACTGCTGGGACCGCTCTCCATCCTCCTGCGCAGCAGCCAGTTTCTCCTTATCGCCGGCGCATTCTGCCTGGTCTACTGGGTCGTGCCCAACACCAGGGTACGGTTCCGCTACGCCCTGCTCGGGGGGATTGTGGCGGGCCTGCTCTGGGCGCTGATGTCCTGGGGCTATATCAAGTTCCAGTTTGGCCTGGCCCGCTATGCGCTGTTTTTCTCGACGTTCGCACTGTTCCCCCTCTTCCTGATGTGGATCTACACGAGCTGGCTGATTCTGCTTTTCGGGGCGGTGGTGGCCTATGCCTACCAAAACGAGAAGACCTTTGCCATGGAGCGGCTTGCGGGCGAGGCACCCTTTGCCTACCGGGAGGCCGTGGCGGTGCGCACAATGATGGAGATCTGCCGGCGCTTCACTACTGGAGCGGCGCCGATGACCGTGCAGGAGGCGGCGGAGGCGTGGAATGTGCCGACACGGCTGCTCCTCGACATACTGGAACGTCTTACTTCGGCCCGGCTGACCACCGCCTGTGCCGACCCCGCCGGGTGGCAGCCCGCCCGCGCGCCGGAGTGCATTCTGGTGCGCGACGTGGTGGCGGCCATGCGCGAACAGGGCCGGGACCCCTCGCTCTTCCGGCGTGACAAGGCCTTCCTGCTCCTGTTCGCCATGCTCGACAGTGCTGATCCGGGGGTGCTGGATGCGAACATGACGACTCTTTCGTTAGGCGCGGTTTACGCCTGTGGCGCGGCCCACGGCGTTGGTTCAGCCACAACCGAGCCTTCATCCGCCGAAACCCCGGAAAGCACCGGGGTAAATAGTTGACTTTTTCCGCCACTTCCCACACAATATCAAACGGTATATTCGTAGTGGAGCATCCAGACGTAGGAACGGCTGTGTCCGTCAAGGGGAATGCTCCCGGCGGTCGGACACGCGTTGAACGCGAAGAAAGGGCTTTGCTCTCATGCCACGCGTCTTCCTGAAGATGTCAATGGTGGGATTGGTGCTGGGTTGTGTCGTGCTGGGAGGGTGCCCTCCGGCAACCTCGCCAAACCCCGTGCCGAACTTTTCAGCCTCAGTGCTCACGGGCAGCGTGCCGTTTGAGGTGCAGTTCACCGACACGTCTGAGCCGGGCGCGACGCCGATCCGGGCCTGGGCCTGGGAATTTGGCGACGGAACGCGCAGCACCGACCGCAATCCGCTGAAAGTCTACAGTTTTGCGGGGTCATTTACGGTCAGTCTTACGATCACCTCCTCCCAAGGGAACTTCACCCGCACAGCAGAGAAGCTGATAGTGGTGAAAGACCCGACGAGTTTTGGCTCGCTGAATGCGGACGGAGGCTCGGTCACGGCGGACGGTGTGACCATTACCGTGCCGGCGGGTGTCCTCAAGGGTGAAACGGCCTTTGGGGTCAGCGACAATGGCGCAGAAGTGCCGCTTCCGGCGACGGAAAACACGGTGCGCATCTCGCGCTCTTACACGATCAGCCACAACAACGGTTCCCCGGACCTGTACGCCACGGGCGCCGACGGCAAGGTGTTGCCGACCACGGTGCGCGTTCCCATTCTTTCGGGTGGGTTTGCACCCGACACCAACCAGATCTTCCTCCTGGCCAAGTTTGAAGACGGACGGACGCTGCCCGTGCCCGCGATGGTTGATTCGAACGCGGTGGTGGCGCAGGTCATGCGGCTACCGGCCCGGGGGTTCTACACGGTCATTTACCGCCCTGAAAGCACCACATTCCGCGCCAGCGACTATGCGAAGGACGCCAAGGACACGCCGGACGCGCTGCACACCTGGGCCACCACGTGGAAAATGAGCGCCAGCGTTGAACTGGTGCGCCAGCTTACCGCGCTGCGCCTGGGCGACATCAACAACGAATACTCCTTCGGCCGAACCAGCTTCACAGACCAGCAGTTGTCCGAGACCGGCGTGGGCCTGCTTGCGGGCATCCAGGCCGCCAACGACGAGTTGGCCGGGGGGGCGGTCCGCCATCCGGCATTGATCGAGGAGGACAACGCCTACGCGCTGGTGATGCACAACATGCGCACCGCCTATCCCTCGAACTATGAGAGTTTTTCCAAACTGACCTACACGGATGATTTCTTCGGCCAGATCGTTGTGGACCCCGGCCAGTTGCTCGCCATCAGCAGGCACAATGCCGCCGCCTATGCGGCCGGCGGCCGGACGGACAAAGACATTGCCCAGGTTTTCAGCGTTCAGACGGCTTTCGCGGAGGCGCTCTACTCGTCGGTGACCCGAGCCTACAGTTACCCGGAGATCACCACGGTCGGCGACACCACGCTGGGCCTGCCCGCGCCCGCGGACACTGACGAGAACGGGGAGGTGCTGCCCGTTCATTTCCTCGCCGGTCTTTTGAGGGGCGGCCCAACCTACCTGAGCCAGTCGGCGGACGACCGCCTTGCGCGCAGCCTTGAAAAGGGGCACTTCGCGGATCTTTCGATGCCGCTGCTTTACCCCTACAGCACCACCGTTCCCGGCTATGCCCCGTCGGGACAGGAGTTCTACTTCTACCTCGGGAACGATCCGGACAGTTACAAGAACCCCGCGGAGCTTATCGGCCTGTCACTGGAGGGCGTGCGGATTGCCCTGGACGAACAGCCGGATGCCGGGGCGGACCTCTCTTTCCCCGAGGCGTTCGGCCTCCTCTACGCGGTCATGAATGATTCGAGGGTGCTGGACAAGAAGCTGCCCGAGTACTATTGGGACTTTGCCCGCGACCGCGCCTTTGAGAATAGCCCGGCGGCGGTGCTGCGTCATGCCGACGAGGCGCGCGAGCCCTTCACCTTTAATGCCGACCGCTTCAGCTCCGACGCCATTGTCTCGGGCAGCCTGGACGCGCCCACCAGCGAGATTACGCTTGACGGCGACAGCAATCCGTCTTTAGCCAGCGTTCCGCCGTTGTCCAGCCGCGCCATCCTGCTGGAAACCAGCGCGATGACCACAGACTTGACGCTCACGTTCAACGCGGAGGCGTGGATTGCCGACGACGACGGAAACAGCATGGCCGTCAAGGTGTACCGGCAGGGTGCAGACGGCATGGAACTGTCAAAGCCGGCCGGCATTTACGGCGATTTTGAGATCAGTGATGAAGACGAGGACGGCGTGAACGACACCGTCGTCCTGCACAACCTTTGGAATGCCAACGAAGACGGCTGCGGTGTGCAGATCTACGTTATCGCGTCCAATCTCAGCCTTACCGGGTTTAACGCGCTTGGCGTGACGGCGACGGCACAGTCTCTGCTGAACATTGCCGAAAGCAGCGTGCTGGGTGAATACGTGAGCGCCTGCGACCCGAAGTACTCCTACCGGGTCCGCAACACGCTCCGGGACAACGCACGGGGCATCACGGCCTACGTGCTGGAGATGACCTCCGGGGTGTGGCGCGGCGCTCAGGAGGTGGACCAGCCCACCTGGCGGCATTTCCTGACCGTGGTCGAGCCGGACAACCTCACCTCGCACACCGCCATGTTGATGGTGTCGGGGGGAAGCACGGGGTCGGAGCCGTCCCAGGGCGAGGCACTGCTGCTTGTGCCCTTTGCGGTGGACTCGGGCAGCGTTGTGGCGCTGATGCAGGCGGTTCCCAATGAGCCGCTCACGTTCCTTGCAGAGGGCAAGTCGCGCACCGAGGACGAGATCATCGCCTACAGTTACAGCAAGTACATGGACTCCTTCGAGGCGGGCATGACGGACATGAC
The DNA here is from genome assembly GCA_937923585.1 of uncultured bacterium. GTDB lineage: Bacteria > Hydrogenedentota > Hydrogenedentia > Hydrogenedentales > CAITNO01 > CAITNO01. Next base: position 9,525 of record CALDSM010000209.1, on the reverse strand, counting down.
CTGGCCGCTGCTGCTTCCGATGACGCGGGCGGCCGTGCGCGGCATGGACACGCTGCAGGACTACATGGCGGTCAAGCCCAGTGGCGCGCATATGATTGACAAGTTCGTCGTGGCGGGCGCGTCGAAGCGCGGGTGGACCACCTGGCTTACAGCGGCGGCGGACGACCGCGTGGCCGCCATTGTGCCCATCGTGATTGACGTGCTTAACATGGAGAAGCAGATCAATCATCAGAAGAAGGCCTACGCCAGCTACGCGTACGATGACACGGCCAACAGGATCTACCACGGATACTCGGCCGCGGTCCAGGCATACGTGAAGATGAACGTGTTCCAGCGTTTCGGCACCGCAAGGGCGCGGTCGCTGCTGAGCATCGTGGACCCGCTCAGTTATCGCAGCATTCTGACCATGCCGAAACTGATCTCGAACTCGACGGGCGACCAGTTCTTCCTGCCCGATTCGTCCAAGTTCTACCTGGACCAGATGCTGGGCCAGAACTTCCTGCGCTATGCGCCCAACACGGACCACAGCCTGACGCAGGGCCTTGCCTTTGACCGGAACACGCTCAGCACGATAGAGGCGTTCTATATCGCGCAGGTGCGCAACACGAACAGCTTTAGCGCCGACGACGTGACGATCCCGCAGTACTCCTGGACCTACCAGGACGACACGGAGAACGGCAAGGCGCGCATCATTGTGACCAGTAAGGATGCGCCGACCGCGGTGAAGCTGTGGCAGGCGGCCAACACCAGCCACCGCGACTTCCGCCTGGAGACGCTGGGCGCGGCATGGACCAGCACCGAGGTCAAGTCCCAGTGCGAGGTGGACTGCGAGGCGTCTGCGAATCCGGAGCAGTGCGTCTGCGAACCCGGCGCACAGAACCAGGTCTTTGTCGGCGAGGTGGATGTGCCCGAAACCGACGGCGGATGGCGCGGATTCTTCGTGGAGATGACCTATCCCGGTCCGGACCCGAACCTGCCAGACGTGTTCTACACCTTTACCACGCCGGTGCGCGTCATTCCGGATGTCTATCCGTCGAATTGAACGTGTGAGACAAACGATTGAAGAACGCCCCGAGGTCTCCGGATTTCGGGGCGTTTTGTTCACTCCGTGACCGGAAAGCCCGGCCTGTGGTACTCTTTAACGGCGGCAAGGTCCTCGCCTGCCGCCCGGTCTTGAGCGTGTGTTGAGGCGGTTTCGGACCTCAATGGGAGAGTGCGAATGGAATCAATTCGGGACATCATGAAGGAGGCCGTCGAGCGGCACGCGTCCGACATCCACATCAAGAATGGAAACCCGCCCCTCCTGCGCATTGACGGCGCGCTTGTCCGCCTGGAACAGTTCCCGGTGGTCACGGACGAGATGGCCCGTGCCCTGCTGGCGGAAATCGTGGATGAGCGCGACATGGCCAAGTACGACAAACTGCTCGAACTCGACGCCTCCTGCATGTACGAGGACGCCGCGCGCTTCCGGGTCAACGCCTGCATTGACGACGGCAAGGCGCGCATTGTGCTGCGCCTGATACCGGTGGTCCTCAAGACGCTGGACGATCTGGTGCTGCCCGCCATACTCAAGAAACTGTGCTACCTGAAGAACGGACTCGTGCTGTTCACCGGTCCGACCGGATGCGGAAAGTCCACCTCGCTGGCCGCGATGATTGAGGAAATCAACGCCAACCGGCCGGATCACATCATCACCATTGAGGATCCGCTGGAGTTCATGCACGGGGACAAGATGGGGATCGTCACGCAACGGGAGGTGGGGCATGACACGCTTTCCTTCGCCAACGCGCTGCGCGCCGCGCTGCGCCAGGACCCCGATGTGATCCTGATCGGCGAGATGCGCGACACGGAGACGGTGCGCACGGCGCTCGCCTCCGCGGAGACGGGGCATCTGGTGTTCTCCACGCTCCACACCATTGACGCGGTGGAGACGCTTCACCGCATCATGGAGTTCTTCGAGCCCCATCAGCAGCTCCAGATTCGGAAGCAGCTCGCAAGCGTGCTGCGGGGCATCTGCTCCCAGCGCCTGCTTCCCCTGGCGGCGGGGAATGGGCGGGTTGTTGCCTGCGAGATGCTGGTGGGCACGCGGACGGTCCGCGACTTCATCGAGCAGGGCAAGTCCTTCAAAGACATCCTAAACATTATTGAGGAGAGCAAGGGTCAGTGGGGCATGCAGTCCTTTGACCAGGCCCTGTACGACCTGTGGAAGAGGAAGGTCATTACCTCCGAAACGGCGCTGGCAAACGCCACCAGTTCAAAGGACCTGAAACTGCGCATGCAGGGCATGTCGGTCAAGAGCGGGTGACGGCGGAGTCCGGCGCGAGTTCGTGTCTTCGCGACAGGTAGTAGAGTATGGGGACGGCCATACGCGAAAGCAGGAGGGAGGCCACCTCGCCCGCCATCAGCGAAATCGCGAGCCCCTGGAAAATGGGGTCGAACAGAATAACCGACGACCCCACGATAACGGCCGCCGCCGTCAGCAGCATGGGACGGAAGCGTACGGCGCCCGCATCCACCACCGCCTCGGCCAGGGCCATGCCCTCGGCCAGCCGCAATTCAATGAAGTCCACCAGGATGATGGAGTTGCGCACCACGATGCCCGCGCCGGCGATGAAGCCGATCATGGAGGTGGCGGTAAAAAACGCGCCCATGAGCCAGTGCGCGGGGAGTATTCCCACCAGTGAGAAGGGTATCGCGGCCATGATCACAAAGGGCGTCTTCATGGACTGGAACCAGCCCACGACCAGGATAAAGATCAGCACCAGCACGGCCGCGAACGCGATGCCCATGTCGCGGAACACCTCGTAGGTGACAAACCACTCGCCGTCCCATTTCACCGCGTAGTCGGCGGTCGAGAAGGGCTGCCGCGTGGAGTACTGCGTGACTGCCTGCCCGTTGGGGGCTTTCATGGCCGCCAGTTGGCGCTGGAGGCCGAAAATCACGTACACCGGGCTTTCGCCCCGGCCGCCCGCGTCCCCGGTGACATACACGACAGGCATCAGGTTCTTGTGGTAGATGCTCTTGTCCTGCACGACCTCGTCCACCTTGACAAGCTGGCCCAGCGAGACCATGCTGCCCTGCGAACCCGCCACTTTTATTTCCTTCAGGTCGTCCACGCCGGAGCGTTCACTCCGGGGCATCTGTAGGAAGATGTTTACATCCTCCTTCTCAGCGGGTTTGTGTACCAGCCCCACGCCCATCCCGTCCAGTGCGATGCGCAGTGTCTCATTGATTTGCGTCACCGACACTCCGTTCAGCGCGGCCTTTTCCTGGTCCACCTCGAAGCGATACTTGACCTGATCATCCTCGATGAAGGAATCGGAGTCCACCACGCCTTCGGTGTTGTCAAAGACCTTTTCAATTTCCCTGCCCAGCGCGATCTGGCCGGCATAGTCGGGCCCGTAGATTTCGGCCACCAGCGTCTGTAGCACCGGCGGGCCGGGCGGCACTTCGGCCACCTTGACCCGGGCGGAGTGTTTGCGGGCAATTTCGTGAATGCGCGGTCGGGCGCGTTTGGCGATCTCATGGCTTTGGGCTTTTCGATGGGCCTTTGAGGCGAGGTTCACCTGTATGTCCGCCTCGTTCGCCTGCTGTCTCAGGAAATAGTGGCGGACCAGCCCGTTGAAATTGTGGGGCGACGCAGCCCCGGCATACATTTGATAGTCGGTGACCTCGGGTATGGTGGCCACGTAATCGCCGATTTCGCGCGTTACCGCCGCAGTCTTTTCCAGGGGTGTTCCCTCAGGCATGTCAATGATGACCTGGAACTCGCTCTTGTTGTCGAAGGGCAGCATCTTGACCAGGACCTTCGAGAGGGGGACCAGAGAGCACGCGGCCACGAGTAGCACCACGACGGCGGTGAGGAAGCCGTAGCGCAGTGCGGGCACGGTGACAAGAGGCTTCATGATGCGGCGGTATAGCCGGTCCATCCACCCTTCTTCGTGGCCGTGCGACACGCTTTGGTGGCCGCTTTGGTGGGCCGGGTTTTCCAACCCCGGCCTTTCGGAGGGTGCACTCCGCTTTGCTGGGATCACCCTGCGATAGAGGTGAAGGGGGCTCCACCAGTGTTGAACGGGGTGATGATCGGGGTTGCTCTTCAGGAAGCGATAGGCGGCCCAGGGGGTGACCACAAAAGAAATAATGACGGAGAAGACCATTGCCGCAGATGCACCCACGGGAATCGGGCGCATGTAGGGGCCCATAAGGCCGCGCACGAAGGCCATGGGCAGAATCGCCGCGATGACCGCTGCGGTGGCCAGCAGGGTGGGGTTGCCCACCTCGTCTACGGCGACCACGGCGATTTCCAGCAGCGACTTGCCCCTGTTCTCCGGTAGGCGGAAATGGCGCACAATGTTTTCCACCACGACAATGGCATCGTCAACCAGAATGCCTATGGAGAAGATGAGGGCAAACAGCGTAACGCGGTTGAGGGTGTACCCATACAGGTAAAAGATGACAAGGGTCAGCGCGAGCGTGACGGGGATGGCGAGGCCCACGGTGCCCGATTCACGCAGTCCCAGGACAAAAGCAATCAGCAGGGACACCGACAAGATCGCCAGCGCCATGTGGTAAAGGAGTTCGTTGGATTTCTCGGAGGCCGTCTCGCCGTAATTTCGGGTCACGGTGACCCTCACATCGGAGGGAATGACCCTGCCCTGGAGTTCCCTCACTTTTTCCAGCACATGGTCCGCCACGACGATGGCGTTCGTTCCTTTGCGCTTGGCGACGGAAATGGTGACGGCCGGCGTGACGGAGTTGGTGTCCTGTGCAGGGGGTGCTTTCTCCGCGCCGAGCACGTGGCTGAACCGCGCGGAGGGCCCCATGCCGGAGTACACATAATTGCCCGGCTCCTCGGGGCCATCGAGAATGTCCGCAACGTCGCGCAGGTACACGGGGCGCTGGTCATGGACGCCGATGACCACATCGCCCACGGCGTCGGCATCCCGCAGGAATCCACCCGTTTCAACGAGGAACTCCTGATTGTTCGAGGAAAAGCTTCCCGCCAGTGACTGCGCGTTGGCCTGGCCGAGCATGGAAACGATGCCGGTAGGGGCAACACTGTACGCGGACATGCGCGACATGTCCAACACGACGCGCACCTGCCGCCGCTGTCCTCCGATGAGTTTCACCTCCGATACGTTGGCCACCTCCTTGATGGTGTCGTGCAACTGCGCGGCGATGCGCCGGAGCATGAAGTGGTCATAGCGGCTGCTGGACAGCGTGAGCGCCAGCACGGGCACGTCGTCTATGGAGCGGGGCTTGATCAGCGGGGTACTGCATCCCGGCGGAATGATGTCGAAATTGGCATACATTTTCTGGTTAAGCCGGACGATTGCGTCCTCTTCTTTGGTTCCCACCAGAAAACGCACCACGACCATGGTGCCGCCGGGGCTGGAGGTGGAATACAGATATTCAACGCCGGGCACCTCCCAGAGCAGCTTCTCCATGGGCTTGGTGACGCGTTCCTCGACTTCCTTTGCCCCGGCGCCGGGCATCTGGACAAAGACGTCAATCATCGGCACGATGATCTGCGGCTCCTCCTCGCGGGGGAGCAACAGCACCGCGCCCACGCCAAGCAGCAGGGAGGCCCCAATGATCAGCGGGGTCAGCTTGCTGCCGATAAAGGCCTTGGCCACACTGCCCGCGATTCCGAGTTTGCCCGTCATGGCTGTGTTCTCCCGGCCATCGGCCTACCGCACAACGCAGCCGTCTGTGACACGGTCCACACCGTCCACGACGATCCGCTCCCCGGGGTCCAGTCCGCTGAGGACTTCGACCGTGTCACCGCGGCGCTTGCCGACCGTAATAAGGCGGAGCCGGGCCACACCGCCCTCTCCGACGGCATAAACGCCGGAAAGCTGTCCGCGTTCGAACACCGCGGACGCGGGCACGGAAAGCGCATCCTTCTGGCCGGCGCTGAAGGCGGCCCGGCCAAACATGCCCGACTTGATGCCCTGCGGGGAGGGGATGTCAATCTTCACGACAAAGGTTCGGCTCGACGGATCGGCGGAGGGCACCAGTTCCGCGACCACACCCTCCAGCGGCCCGCCGCCCACGGCATCCAGCGTGACAGGCACGTTCTCCCCGTTCTTGATGCCCTGCACCACAGCCTCGTCCACAATCGCCTCCAGCCGGTACTGCTGCACATCCTCCAATTCGATGAGCGGCGCGCCGGGGGAGGCCATGTCGCCCACGTCAACCCATCTTTTGGTGACCAGACCGGCGAAGGGTGCCTCCACCTTGGTGTGGCTCAGCACGGCCCTGGCGTCTTCCAGCTGCGCCTTGGCCTGTTCTATGCGTCCCTGGGCCTCTGACCGCCGCGCTTGGACGGAGGCGATCATCTCGCCGGCCTGGGCGGCCTGGGCGGCCGCCGACCGGTATTTGGCGGTGGCCTCGTCCAGGATTTGGCGGCTCACGGCCTGCCTGTCTGCCAGACCCTTGATGCGTTCATAGGTGGTCGTGGCCAGCGTATTGTCGGCATCCGCGGCGGCCTTGGCGTGCATGGCCGCCTGAACCGACTTCTCCATCTCCTGCAGCGCGTCATGGGCCTGCTGCAGCGCGCTTTCGGCACCCTTCACCTGCGCCGCCGCCTCGCGGCTGTCAATTTCAACCAGGGTCTGCCCCAATTCGACCATGTCCCCCGTGTTCACGTGGACGGCAAGTATGTTGCCCGTGGCCTTGCTCTGAATGGTGCTGGAAACGCGTGATCGCACCGTGCCCACCGCCTCATAGGGCGTGTTCACCGCCGTCTTTTCAACCGGGGCCACGGTAGCCTTGACTTCAACCCGGCTCAATGTGCCGGAGGACTCGGCGGGAGGGGCGCTGCAGCCCGCAAGGACCGCCAGTGCCGAAAGCAACGCGGACACGACACACGATCGGTTCATCTGTAATCTCCTTTTCACGCTCCAGATCCGCACCCTTCTGCCGCGGCCACAGGCGCCTTCCAAAGACTTCAGCCCTTCGGCGGTCGGCTACAGGCTAGAGCCCCAACGCCTCGGCCAGTATATCAGCCGACTGGAGTCCCACAAAACGCCTCTGCTCTTTGCCGTCCCGGAAGATGACCAGCGTGGGGATGGATTCAACGCCCAAGTCACGGGCCACAGCGTCGGCCTCATCCACGTTGATCTTCACCACACGCGCACGGTCCCCCGCGCGGGCCGCCACCTGCTCGACAATGGGTATTTGGATGCGGCACGGGCCGCACCACGTGGCCCAAAGGTCCACCAGCACGGGGACCTTCGTCGCAAGCACAACGTCCTTGAATTCTGATTGGTTTGCGACGGCAATCACCGTGCTCTTTTCGGTTGTCTGCATGGTCACTTGTTCCTTTTCCTTGGCCCGGTCCGTCTTGTTGGAGACCGGGGTTGTTCCCGTCAATGTCGCCACAATCAGGAATCCCATGAGGGCTCCATAGGCCGCGCCCCGGTACGGGTTTGCAGTGAGCGGACACGCGCCTGTATCGCAGTTCCCGCGCGCGCCCATCATCCCGCCGGCTGCGGCACCTATCAAGATTCCCACTACGTAGTTCAACATGTTTTTTCTCCTGTTTCACTGAGTCAGTTGCTACTCGCATCTCCTAATGCAAGCCCCATGCCAAACGACTCCGGAAGATGTGGCGGTGTGTAATTCTTTGTTAATACAGCTGTTACACAGAACTCCTTCTCTTGCAGATCGGGATAGGCTCAGGGAAAGCGTTACCTAAATGCACGATGTAACGTTTCGCGTAACGTTGCGCCGTTGGCAGTGCAATGCACCAAGTAACAGAGGCCACCGTACAGTGGTTGTACAGTGGCCTCTCTTCAAGCGAGGACGCAGAAGTGAATTCGCCGGGGTCGTTTATCGCTCGTGGACACCCAGTTTCCGCAGAAAGAGCATCATGGGACACCAGTTCGTGAAGGCTGATTGGGCCAAGTTAAGGCCGACAAAGCCCGTAAAGAGCAGCCAGTAGGGGCTGTGAACGGCGGCAAGCACAGCGGACAGAAACACAAACACACCCGCAATCAATCGTAGCCAGCGATTAAGGTCCATGGATTGCACTCCTTATGTGGTTCTCGTTAATTGAACACACCCAAGAATGAGCATATTGCATGCCAGAAAGGTCCAGTGGCTGAAGGGGTGGGGGGCGTGGTCAACTTTCGGGGGTTAGGGGAATCTTGTACCGGACCATGAGACGCCAGACATGGGTGCGGGTAATGCCGAGTCGTCGCGCGGCCTCCGCCTTATTCCAATTGCAGTCTTTGAGCGCTGCAACAAGGTCTTCCCTTGTGCTCGCCCGCCGGAGTGATCTTGGGGCCGGTGTGTCCGACGGGGATGACTTCTTTCTGTCGCAAATGCGGTCCTTGACATCTGTGCGGCGGACCTCCAGGGGAAGGTCCAGCGCATCTATGCGTCCCCCGGTGGAGGTGACGAAGGCGTGCTCGACAGCATTCTCCAGTTCACGCACATTGCCCGGCCAGCAGTAGTCCATGATCAGCCGCATCGCTTCCGGAGTCACTCCGGAGATCTTCCGGTTTGTGCGGCCGTTGTACTTCTCCGTCAAATGGTCCACGAGCGGGGGAATGTCCTCCCGGCGTTCGCGCAGGGGGGGCAGGTGAATGGGAAAGACATTCAGCCGGTAGAAAAGGTCTTCCCGGAAGAGGCCCTGTTCGACGCGTTCGCGCAAATCCCGGTGTGTCGCGGCGATGATTCGGACATCCACTTTTCGGACCTTGGACTCGCCGATGCGCTCGATCTCGCGCTCCTGGATCACGCGCAGGAGCTTCACCTGGACCATGGGCGGGATTTCGCCAACCTCGTCCAGGAACAGAGTGCCGCCATTGGCCCGCTCGAAACGACCCACATGGTCCCTGAGTGCGCCGGTGAAGGAGCCCCGGACATGGCCGAAGAGTTCGCTTTCAACAAGGGTCTCGGACAGCGCCGAACAGTTGACGCTGACCAGCGGGCCGTTCTTTCGGGGGCTGTTGAAATGGATTGCTTTCGCCACCAGTTCCTTGCCCGTGCCGGTTTCGCCGCGCACGAGCACGGTGGTCTCCGAGTCCGCCGCGAGTTCAATCAGACGGAAGACCTGCCTCATGGACGGGCTCTTCCCGACAATGTCTTGGAACTGATACTGCCCGCCGAGTTCCTGGCGAAGTTGGCTAACCTCGGTCTCCAGTCGTTTCAGGGTGGAGATGTCGGTGATGGTGACCACAGCGCCGGTGGGATTGCCTGCGGTGTCTTTGAGTGTGCGCGCGCTTGCCAGCACAGGGAGTGTGGAACCGTCCTTGCACAGGACGGTGAGTTCAGACCGGTCCATGCTGCCCGCGGCGAAGAGGCGGCAGTACATGCCTTCCTCCTCGGTGTCGGTGTCCTTCTCAATCCAGGTGAACACGCCGCAGGGTTGTCCAAGGGTCTCCGCCGCGGCATACCCCGTGATGCGTTCCATGGCGGGGTTCCAGCACCGGACGCGGCGCGCGCTGTCAACGACAAAGAGATCGGAAGAGCGTCGTGTAGGGAAAGAGTGTAGAGCTCGGTGGGCGCCGTATC
>CALDSM010000208.1 GCA_937923585.1 uncultured bacterium | reverse complement strand
GAGATCTGATCGTGACTGGAGTTCAGACGTGTGCTCTTCCGATCTGCTCTTCGCGCACCTTGGCGCGATTGCCGGCCGAATCTCTCGGCAATCGCGCCAAGGTGCGCGAAGAGCGGGTCGCCCGCGAGAAACAGGAGCACCAGGAATACGAGACGAAACGCAGGGCGGAACTGCTGTCGGAAGAAACACTCTATGCACCGGGCGAGACGAAAGTCTACTCGGACGACGCCTTGGGTGCTGTCAGCCTACCTGTGGGCGGCATTGCTGCGGGGTGCATCCAGATGGACGGCAAGGCGCGCATGGCCATCTGGCAGATCTTTAACAATCATCAGGAAGTGGCCCTGCCCGGCACCTTCTTTGCGCTGCGCGTGAAACAGGAGGGAGAGCCGGTTGTCCGGGTGTTGCAGACGGAGGCCGTCGGCCCCTTCGCGGCAATGCCGTCGCTGTCCTTCCGGGGCGAATATCCTTTCGGCTGGTACGACTTCCAGGACGCGGCGCTGCCGGTCAAGACGGACATGGAGGTCTTTTCGCCGCTGGTGCCGATGGTGCTGCGCGATTCCGCTATGCCCTGCGCCATATTCAACATTACCGTGCGCAACACGGACAACGCTCCGGTGGAGGTCTCCGTGCTGGCCAGCGCGCGCAACGCCGTGGGCATTTCGGGCCGCGCGGGCAAGGAACCGGGTATTGATGAGCAGTATGACGGCAACAAGAACGCGGTCTTTCAGGAGAACGGCTCGACCTTCCTGGAGATGAGTTCGGCGCTGCCGAAAGAGGCTGCGGGCTTTGGCACGATGGCGCTTGCCGCCGTGGGCGTCGAATCGGGCGGAATGGCCGCTTGGGAATCGCCCGATGCGCTGTTGTCCGCCTTCAGCACATCCGGGGCGTTCTCCGGCCCCGTGGAGGCGTCAGCCCCGGAGAAGGGCAAGACCATTAACGGCACGCTGGCAGTACCGTTTGTGCTAAAGCCCGGCGAGTCGCGAACCATCAGTTTCGCGCTGGCGTGGAGCTTTCCGAACACGGTACACGGCGCGCCGGGCTGGGGGGGAGAGGGCAACCACTATGCCGTTATCTGGCCGACCGCGATGGATACGGCGCGTGAACTGTGCGCACGGTTGCCTGAACTTACCGAGAAGACCCGCCGCTATCATGACGCGCTCTACGACTCAAACCTGCCGCACTGGCTGATTGACCGCGTGTCGTCGCAGGTGGCGGTGCTGTGCGCGCGCACCTGTTTCTGGACCCGAGACGGCTATTTCGGCGGGTTTGAGGGCTGCTCGACAAAGAAGGGGTGCTGCGAAGGCAACTGCACGCACGTATGGCACTACGCCCAGGCGCATGCGCGTTTGTTTCCGGAACTGGGCCGGTTGATGCGCGAACAGGATTTCAAGCACCAACGGGATGACGGCGGCATTCCGCACCGCCACCTGCCGAAGACCGAACCGGCGACGGACGGGCAGTTGGGCACGATACTGAACGCGTGGCGCGAGTACCTCGCCAGCACCGACCGGAAATGGATGGATGCGCACTGGCCTGCTATCAAATTGGCAATGGCATACGTTATCCAGTCATGGGACGCCGACGAGGACGGAGTGCTGGCGGGACGCCAGTGGAACACGCTCGATGATGCGCTGGGCGGAAGCACGACCTGGATGGGTTCGCTCTACCTGGCTGCGCTCAACGCCTGCGAGCACCTGGCGCGTCTTGCAGGCGAGAATGAGCTGGCCGGGCGTTATGAGCGGATTCGGCTGTCCGGGGCGAAGCTGCAGGACCAGACGCTGTTCAACGGCGAGTACTACATCCAGAAGCCCGACCCTGAACCGCGCAAAGACTACAACGACGGCTGTGCCATTGACCAGTTGGTCGGCCAGTGGTGGGCCTGCCAGACGGGGCTGGACTGGTATTATCCGGAAGATCATATGCGCTCCGCCCTGGGTGCGCTGTTCCAGCACAATTTCCGGGCGTCGTTCTACGGCGTGCCCCAGTTGCCACGCAAGTTTGCCGACGAGCCCGATGCGGGCCTGCAAATGATCTGCTGGCCCAAGGGAAACAGACCGCCGGACGACCACCGCATTTTCTACGGCGATGAGGTGATGACGGGATTTGAGTATTCCGCAGCGGCCATGATGATTCATGCCGGGCTGATGCGGGAGGGTTTCGCCGTGGCAAGAGCCGTGTATGAGCGCTACGACGGGCGCCGGCGCGCCGGTCTTACCGAGTCCGACTGGTCATCATGGGGATACAGCGGCAATCCGTTTGGTGATGACGAGTGCGGGAAGTTCTATGCGCGCGCGATGAGTTCGTGGTCGCTGCTCACCGCGTGCCAGGGATTTGATTTCAGCGGCCCGGAGGGCCGCATTGGGTTCAATCCAATGTGGAAGCCGGAAGACCACCGCAGTTTCTTCACGACCGCGGAAGGGTGGGGCGTGTTCTCGCAGAAACGCGGAGGGGACCGCGTGAATGCAGCCCTTGACCTGCGGTATGGGAAACTGAGGGTCAACTCGATCCACCTGACTGCCGGTGGTAACTGGCCGGGCGTGTCAGTCAGTGTTCGCGTGGGAAACCACAAGATTCCCGCGACGGTCAACATGGCCGGCCCCAAGATCACGGTCACGCTGACCGAACCGCTTCAACTTTTGGAGAAGGAACTGGTCGAGGTTGAGGCGGCAGCCACGAAGCAGCCATATCCGTAGGGTGCGTGGAGCGGCGTGAAGCGCCGCGCAACGCACCATTTCCCGAGACAGCGCAGAAACCAGCCGCTGCGTTGCGTGCCGCTTCGCGCCATTCCACGCACCCTGCGCGTTTCAAAAGAGCGTCAAGTTTCGGGGCGGGTCGTGCGGTTCGGCGTGTATTGCCTCCGCGATGCCTTCTGCATCAATTTTTCCCGATGTGGCAATCGGCCGCACGGCATGGCGGAGTCCTGAAGGCAGCGCGGTGGCGGGGGAGAGGAACACCGGTTTGCGCTGGGCAATGCTGTGGCGGGCAGTGGCGATGCTGCCGCCAGTCTTGCGCGGCTCCACCACGCAGATCATGCGGGACAGGGCGGCAATCAGCCGGTTGCGGCTCACGGCCGCGAAGGTGCGCCAGGACTGGAAGGGATGCACTTCGGACAGCAGGAGCGCCTCGCCGTTGCGCATCGCCTCGGCCCAGGCGGACGGGGTGGCGTAGTGGAGAATACCCTCGGGCAGCACGATGACGGTTCGCCCGAAACGCGCCAGGGTTTCGTCGTGGGCGGCGGTGTCCACGCCCTGCGCGCCGCCGCTGACGACCACGGCATTCTCCCCCGTCACGATGCCGGCGCATTTGCGGGCCAGCGCAATGCCGCGGGGCGTGGGGGTGCGGGTTCCGACCACTGCGCCCGCGGCCGGCCGAAGCAGGTTGGCGTCGCCCATGAGAAAAATGACGGGCGGTGCCTCCTCTTCGAGGTAATGCGCGAAGGGTTCGGGGTAGCCTTCCTCACCGCGGGCAATGACGACGACCCCGTTCTTTTGGCAGATGACCGCCAAATCGCGCGCGGACATGACTTGCTCTTTGCCGCAGGAGGCGATCCATAGGGCAAGACGCGGGTCGAAGGGATGGGGATGAACGCTGGTTCCCAGGGCGGCGGGAAGTTCTAGGCCGGTTTCGCGGGTGGCGGCCAGAAGACGGTTCAGCGTTTTGACACCGGCACCGGGTGTCTGCTGCAGGGCCATGAGGGCGATGGCCATGTCGCTTGCCGGAGTCGTCTGTGCCAATGGCTGTTTCCTGTTCACGCTGTCGTGGTTGATTTGTGACTGTTCGTCATCTGAAATCGCCGACTTAATCCCAATCGTCGTCGTTGTTGCCCCTGTAAATACGGACGAAATAGTAAACCAGCCCCCCGGCAATGGCCAAGAGCATCACCGCAATGGGGCCGTACAGCTCGCGGCCCGCGTAGCTTTCCATGGAGAGGCGGCTGGGGAACTCGATAGCTCCCGGAGAATGCGCCGGGTCAACGATCTGAAGGTGTATGCGCAGCCCTACGGCCAGCACGTC
>CALDSM010000207.1 GCA_937923585.1 uncultured bacterium | reverse complement strand
ACCGTCGCTCGTGAGCGAGATCACGGGCCGGGCCGGGGGGATCATGATGATCAGGGCGCTGGCCGCGGACGTGCCCGCCGTCGGCGACGTGGTACTGCACACCCCGGAATCCGGCGTGGAACTCCCCGAGGCATTGCGCGACACCAAGGCGATGGTGGTCGTGTTCGGCGCGCCGGTGAAGGGCCATGACTGGCCGACTTTCTCCAACCATGCCCTAGAGGCAGACATCTCCCCAACACTCGCCAACGCCATTCCGGCGTGGATGTTCACGGGCGAACTGATTGCCGCGCTCACGCGTCTCGGCAAGATGCCCACGATTTACGAGACCATCGGCGCCTACACCGGTTATTCGCGCATGGCGAAATACGACTCCGGAGAGACCGCTTTTCACGATGACATGAAGGTGCCGCCCTGTGCGGCAGGGGTCTTGGCGGGAAAGTATGCGGATACGGTCTCCGCCATGCTGCGCCGCATTGGGAAAGAGGAGCGCGCCCAACTCGACCGGGCCGGGGCATGGGTGCGCGAGGCGCGCAAGAACGGCAAACAGTTGTTCATGTACTCCATGGGCCACCTGTTCCCCGACGAGGTGGCCGCGACGGATATCGGCAAAGTGTTTCGCTCCGCCGGGTGGAACGCGGGCTTTCGCGCGCCCCATCCCGAGGACAGCTATCATGACGGCGACCTCGCCGTGCATATCTGCTATCAGCACCCGACTGACGTGCTGCTGCGCAAAGCCCGCCCCGCGGGGGCACCGGTGGTGTATGTGTCGCTCTATGCCGACCGCGACTATACGAAAGACGACGGCGTGATTTGGATTGACCCCATGTGGAACTGGGCCGACGCGTGTGTGCCGCTGGAGGGCTACGACGTGCCGATGCTTCCCGCATCGGGGCTGGTGAACGGGGCCATTGCCTGGGAGATTTACCGGCTGGGAATGGAGTAGGAGAAAAGTAAAGACTGAAAATTGACAACATTGGCCGTATACCAAATTAGACGTGGATTCCGCACTACGTCAGAAACCTTCTAACGACATCCATTTGGAGATCAACGTCTACGGCAAGGTGGAACCGTCCCGAAAGGCTCTAACATCAGAGTCCTGAACGGCATGACCGCACCATCCTTGTCCCTGTATTTCACCTTGAATGGAGGCGCAAACAGATCGTGACGGACCAGTCCGTCGTCATGTGTGTTCACGTCATCTGTCGGACTTCTTTCCTTCATATAAGGTAATAAGTTCGTCTAGAGCGGCACGCCGCCCATATGGCCTAATAAGAAGAGTTCGTCCGAGGGCAGTAACTGGCAACTCAATGGGGGTCGCAGATGCGCCAGAAGGTGTAACCGATAATAGTCTTATGAGCGAGCGTATCTGACAGAGCTGTGTGAATAATTTGTCTCCCTCGAAGGATATCCACATAGCAACATCGAAAAGCGATTGTGCCTCACCAAGCATTTGAGCTAGGCCACGGCCTGCTAACATCACCGACCGCATATGCCGAACGAGTGATGCACGTCTCCAGAAGAGCGCCAAGAGTAGTACGAAGAATAGGCCGAACAACGAGACAAGAAATGCGGAAAGAAGAGTGGGCTCCAGCCAACCGAAAAGTGGCGCTACGGTAAGTACCAGAATCGTAATAAGAGCCAACACAATGGTCAAGACGATTGTCACGGTTGATAATCTGACAACTGACGGTGTCGTGTCACCATCTTGCATGAGTCTGCGGTACGCAACTGCGGGAAGTGATATGACGTTCAACTTGTGTCCCACATCACGACATAAAATATAGAATATTAACAGAATGCTGACTATTGTGAACAATACTGCCACTGTGATGTTGGTGCCAGATGGAACCATCCACGCGATCTGCACTGACGCAACGACGGGCAACGTGCATGCATAAATGGAGGTTGATGTCCCTAAGGACGAAGATGTGCTTCGGCCTAGGCTTGTAGGTAGTCGTCCTAATCGTCCAAAAACCCTATTGAACAGTTCGGATGGATCCGGCAGGAACCTAGTAAATAGTCCTATCTTGAGAGAACGATCCACGACATACTCAGCTCCGCTTGAACTGGGTAGTCTTCCCACAAACGCCTTGATTCTAAATACGTCCTGTTTCTTCCTTGCATCTATCGCAGCATCACTAACCCTTCGGCATACCCACTTAAGTACCTCCTGCGGCATTTCTCCGAGATAGGGCACCACCATGAACGCAGCTTCTGCCACGGCCCGAGAACCATCTTCTACAGCATATTCTATCATGCGCAGTAGCATATGCCGCGGCAGCAAGCCACCCAAGACAAGCACCTGCGACCTGTCTAGTTCGTCACCATTCTCCCACCGGGGCTGTAGGAAACCAGCAACAGCCTGCGACAATGATCCAGGGATATCGCCTATACGTCGCGCGAAGCCTTCCTGAAGCAAGCGAAGCAGATGAACGGCAGGTTCATTCTCCCATTCATAATACACGAGATCTCTGTCAAACTCTGCGAGTACATGGACGGGGTGTTGCCGTTCCGCATGCTGATTCAATAGACGGATTGCTTCATCCACAAGAAGCCGAATGTCCTCAGGAGACCGGGTCTGTAGAAGTGTGACGGTGTAGTCTCTCCATCTCACACTGCTGAGCAAGTCTTCCGGGGGGATGAAGAAAGGATGCTCAGCCAAATAACTGACAAACAGGGTTTCCTGATACCTCCTGTGGGCGAATGAGAACCTTCTATCGCCAGCTCGGGCTTGTGCTACGTCGGACCGACCAATCTTTACCTCCATAAGTGCACCGAGAAGGTCTTCCAAACAGTCTGCTATCTTCGAGTTGGGCTCAAGGGAAGCCGCGATTTGGTCTTGGGTGGGTGCTAGGCTCAATTCCGGTTGGGTGGCAAATAGGACTGCCAACTGCGTCGCGCCTTGGAGTAGTTGGGCAGATGATAGATGGTAGTTGCTTTGAATGTAATCGGGTTCTCGATTAGACAGCTTAACAAGATGCCGGTTAAGCAAATCGTAGTCATTAATGGGGGGAGTCCCTTCCTCTTTCACATACCTACATAATAGTGTCAGGAAAAGAGGCGTGTGCTGAAGACTACTTCCTTGAACTGCCAGATGTTGACGGACTATCTCCTTTTGATAGGTCGTAAGAAAGGAGTTATTGACAAGTTCCTCTTGTCTCTCGGTACTGAGCGATAAGATACGGAACTTCGTCCAAGGTAGCGAATCTGGCCCCTTATACTCGCGGGACGCGAGAACACCCCGGCACTTACCCATTCCGGTGAGGAACTGTCGAATCGCTTCGCCGTGGTCCTGTATTGTGGTACACCCTGAAGGAGAGTGAAGAATGGCAGGGATTTCGTCAAACGAATCGAGCAGGAACATCCAGAGACCACGCTCCCGGTAATTGTCCCAATGCTCCCGAACATAGTCGGCTGTGTCCGCATCCCCACGCCGTATGTTGTCAATCACGAATTGTCTTATGAAGTCCGCTGTGGGCCCTCCGGGTGGGGCCTCGCCGAGCTCCTTCATATTAAGGTAGAGTGGTATCGGGGTGCTTGGATCATGTGAATGTGCTAAACGCTGCGCGAGCCTATGTGCAAGGTGTCTCATGGCAACACTCTTGCCCGAACCGGGTTCACCAACGAGCAACAAGAATGGTTCAAGGCTTGCTTCGATTGCTTCTGTCAGTGAATGCTCGCGCCGAAGCCCTACGGAGGGTCGCCGAAGAATCCTGGCCAGCGTGCCGGCATAATATCGCCCTTCGGCTTCCACTTCAGCCTCAAGCTCTGTAAAGAACTGGTCATTCCACTGCTCTGCTTTTGCCAAGTGCGCAAGGTCTGCCAATAATACGTTGCCAAACTGTTGCCGTCGACGTATCTCCGCTTTCATCTCCGAGGTCATGCCTGCGACCGGCAACCCCAAGTGCTTCCACGAGTCGTGAATCTTCACCAGAAGTTCTAACATGTGTTTGGCAAGTAAGATTAATATGTAAAAAACTAATAGCCAAATAGCAAGCCGCGCTGCCCAGCCCTCCGGCGAATTCCAGTACTTGATACCTACCAACCACCCCCAGAAATATGCGGCGACATCACCTAATTGTTCAAACGTTACCTTCTCCATTGCGACCCCCATATGTTTTCACAGTTGTAACCAATAAGACAACTGGGAGAATATTGTACTCAAAATGGTCATGCGGGTACACACTGAATGTTTGTGCTGCTGCGTGAGAAGCCAAAGCCCCCCGGTACGTGACGAATGTGCGCTTCTTGTGTGCCCATTATTGTCATGGGTTAGCGCATGTCTTTAGCAGCGTTACGGCTTTCACGCAAAACGCGCCGGTGCCACCGCGGATGCCGAAACCTATCTTCACGTCGGTCAGTGTCTCCGGCAGGTACTCGCCCGGCGTGATCGTTATCTCATACTCCTGCCCGCCGGTCATGCCCTCGGCATACATCAAATCGGCGGTCACCTCCTTCGCAAACAGCATTACCCGGAACATGCGGGTGCGGTTGCTGCCGGGAATCACGTCCTCCAGTTGCAGCCGGAAGCGCAAGGTATAGGCACCCTTTGCGTCCAGGCCGGTTGATGGTTGGCCGTTCTCATCCCGCACGACGGGGAAGAGCACGGTCGGCGTCTTCAGCTTGACGTCGCTGTTTTCCGGCAGTGCCACACGAAACGCCGCGGGGCCCGCCGTCTTGCCCTCGGGCGGCACTGCCGGAAAACAAGATCGGAAGAGCACACGTCTGAACTCCAGTCACGATCAGATCTCGTAT
>CALDSM010000206.1 GCA_937923585.1 uncultured bacterium | reverse complement strand
CCTCCGGCGCGCCCCCAAGTTCCTCGAGCACCAGCGCCGAGACAACGAGCTGCACCCTGCCCTCACGCACGCGCGCAAAGAAGGGTTCGGACAAACCGCCGAATTCACGATCCCGCGCGCCGCCGAACACCGAAGCGTCCGCATACACCCGCATCGGTTTCTTCACAATCCCATCCTCCAGACGTGCCGCCCGTTTCACCCTGAGCACCCATCATTCTTCCAGCCTCTTTCTTGAATGTCCAGGGTCAGCGCCGGAACGCGGCAGGATGCCCCGTCTACGTTCAGCGGGTCATCTTCAGGACGACGATCATTTCGCCCTCATTCATCTTCAACCCGCCGATGCGGACCATCTTTTCGGTGCGGACCACCATGCAGGATTGGACGGCCTTGCGGGGCGGTTCGCCGGGAGCGGTGGGCGCCAGCTCCACTGCGACGTCCAGATGCACCGCGTCTTCGCCTTCGCGCGAGGGACACTGAAGCAGCAGGCTGTAGGTGTCGTTCAGTGTCAGGCGGGCTTCTTTTCCGGTGGGCATGGTCACGCCGCCGCTGAAGATTCCTCGGAAGGTGTCGAAGGGAAGGTCCTCAACAGCCTTGCGGACCGCCTGCGCGCCGCTGTCAAACTGCTTTTCCTTACCCCCGGTTTGCAGCGCCTGCACCGCCCAGACGGAAATGGTCACCGGCCACTTCGACGCATCGTCGGGGGCGGAGGACAGGGCCATCAGGGCGGCGCATAGCGTTCCGAGCATCACAAATCGCCGTCTCCCTTGGATTTCACCCAAACCGTGGTGACACCGTCCTTGCTGTCGTACCAGTCCACCGTGGCGTTGTTGAGCTCTGTGGTCACAGATTCAACCGTGTTCGCCTTGACGGGTTCGGGGCTGGGGTAGAGGATGGAGAGCAGCGCAATGACAATGATGAGGGCGGCGGTCGCAATGGATACCGTTGTCCAGGCAGGATGGCGGCGGGGAGCCGGTTCGGCGACGGCCGCGTTAATGCCGGCCATGAACGCGCCAAACTGGCCGTCCGAAATCACGGGGGTGTGCCTGGCGGTCGTTTGTGCTCCCTGCCGCAGGCGGGCCAGGTCGCCCAGGTACTGCGCTTCGTCGGGTGCGGGCGCACCGGTTCGGGTGGCGTCTTGTCCGTCAAACGCCGTTGCCTGGCGCATTCTACGTTTCTTCTCAAACATGCTATCGGCCCTCCAACAGGCCCGTGCCGCGCAGGGCGGCTTGCAGTTTACGCCGCGCGTGAAACAGGCGGCTCATCACGGTGCCAATGTTGCAGTTCATCACTTCGGCCATTTCCTGGTAGGAGAGTCCCTCGTATTCGCGCAGCAGGAACGCCGTCCGGTGCCGCAGGGGCAGCCCGTTCACGGCGGCGTCTATCGCCCTGGCCAGCTCGCGGTGCTCCAGTTCCTCGTCCGGCTGCGGCGAATTCGCGGGACCGTCGGCGGACTGGGCGTCGTCGAAGGGCACCGTGTCGAGCCGCCGCTTTTTCAGGTAGTCTTTGCAGCGGTTCGCCGCGATGCGCATCAGCCACGTCTTAAATCCGGACTCACCCCGGAACGCGGGCAGGGCGCGATGGGCGTTTACGAAGGTTTCCTGCGCCAAATCCCATGCGTCTTCGCGGCTGTGCACAAAATGGTAGCACAGTGCGTAGACCTGGTTGCGATACCTCCGAACCAGTTCTTCAAATGCATCTGTTGAGCCGTTGCGGGCACGGGCAACCAGGGGGCCATCACCGGGATCCTGGATGTCCTGATGCATCTGGTCGTCCGCATTGTCTGCAACGGCTCTCATTCACTTAGATTCCAAGACCCAACGTATTAGACTAAGGTAAAAGTGAAATATTCACTTTTGCAGTGGACAATAGACAATAGACAATGAAAAAAGAACGCGGGGTATCAGGTGTTTCGGTCAAGGACGAAGCGCATAAGTCCTTCCATGGATTTATGATAGGGATTCTCCGGTATGCTCGCCAGGGCCGCGAGTGCCTGGTCGGCATAGGCCTTGGCCACGGCCTGCGTCTTGGAAACGGCCCCGGTTTCGATGACGGTGTCGTGGACCCATTGACGGTCCTGCTCCGACAACGGGGTCCCTTGAAGGGCGTGCAGGCGGGCTTTTTCTTCTGCTGAGAGAACCTCTTGCATATATAAGACAGGCAGTGTGCTCTTTCCCTCGGCGATGTCGCCGCAGGAGGGCTTGCCAAGATCGTCGGTGGTGCCGGTAAGGTCCAAGAGGTCGTCCACGAGTTGAAAGGCCACGCCCAGCGAATTGCCAAACTGCCACAGGGCGCTCTCGTGCTGGGACTTAAGTATGGTGGCGGGCGCGGAACAGGCGGCGGCGAAAAGACTGGCCGTCTTGCCCTCGGCAAGCTGGAGGCATTCCTCGGGAAGCGCCTCACCGGGGGGGCGCCCGAAGAAGAACAGTTCGCATTCGGCCATGTGCCTGACCGATGCCACGGCCTTGGACACCACAGTGCAGCAGTCGTATTCGGCAATCATCTCCACAGCGCGGGCCACCAGGTAGTCCCCGCCCAGCACGGCGGCATGGTTGTTCCAGAGGGCATTCAGGGAATTGTGGCCGCGGCGCATCATGGCGTGGTCAATGACGTCGTCGTGCGCGAGCGAGGCCAGGTGAAGCCCCTCATAGGCGGCGGCCAACCGCGCGTACTGGTCCAGATCCCCGGCGCCCGCGGTGCCTGCGGAGAGCAGGCACAGTGCGGGCCTGAGAAACTTGCCGCCCGCGCCCGGTATGTCCACCGACGGGACACGCACCAGTTTCAGCGCGTCGCGCCAAATGGAATCCACCAGCGCCCGAACTTCGACCAATTGCGGGGCTATCGGGGTATACAGGGTCTTGAGTGTCTCTGTGGTTGCCATGAGGCGATTGTAGCACAGCGGCGGGACGGGGTTGAATCCGGGAAGGATGAAGGGGGG
>CALDSM010000205.1 GCA_937923585.1 uncultured bacterium | reverse complement strand
CGACCACCGAGATCTACACTCTTTCCCTACACGACGCTCTTCCGATCTCACGTACGCCTTGCTCGTGTCCACGCCCGCCGAGTCGGTCACCACCGCGCGGGTAATCTTGTCTTCCAGGTCGCGGATGCGGGCATGCAGCATGGCCTGCATTTCTTTCGCGGAATGATATTCGGCGTTCTCGCTCAGGTCGCCCAGGCTGCGGGCATGCTCAATCATGCCGGCCACCACCATGCGCCGCTCATTCATGGCGACGAGGTCGGCCTTCATTTTCGCCAGCCCGTCGGCCGACACATACAGTTTTTCCATGGGTCGTTTCCGTCCTGGATCAGTCAAAAAAAGGGCCGCCACAACGCGTGCTGGCGGCATCCCAATGCCGCGGGAGTATAGCAGAAACCGCCCAGCCGGGGAAACTTCGCCTGGAAAAGCAGCCTGGCGGAGGCCAAGACGGTGTTGCCCGTCCGTGTCGTTCGTGGTCGTCAGTGTTTGCCGCTTTCGTCCACGGACGCTCCTGACGTGCTTTTCGCCCTGCGGGAAGGTAGAATTACGGAAGGCGGGCCCCTTCCGCAGGAGAATCCATGTCCGACAACCCCGACAAGCGATGGTTCAGCATTTCCCGCCTGTTTGACGCGGCACAGCGCCTGTACAGCGAGGTGCCATACCGCCATTTCAAGTCGGGATACGCCTTTCCCGCCTGGCACTACTATTTCGAGGTCACCCGCCGCTGCAATCTGCGATGCCGCATGTGCCAGTACATAGAGTGGCTGGAAAAGACCCCCGGCGCCGAACAGTCGCAGGGCGAACTGACCACCGATGAATGGCACCGGATCATTGACCAGGTGGGCCGCTTCCGCTTTGTCACGTTCACCGGCGGCGAGCCCTTTGTGCGCAGGGATTTCATGGAACTGCTCGGGCACGCCTCGCGCCGGACGCACACCCATTTCATTTCCAACATGACCCTGATGCCGCAGGACCGGGCCGAGCAGGTGGTGGCGCTCGCGCCAAAGCGCTTTGGCGGCACGGGACTCAACTTCATCGGCGCGTCGCTGGACGGACCGGGCAGCCTGCACGACGAAATCCGGCGCATGGACGGCGCGTTTGAGCGGGCCACCGCCGGCATGCGCCTGTTGCGCGACATCCGCGACCGCGCCGGCAAGCGCTGCCCCATGCTCCATGTGACCACCGTCCTCCAGAAGGACAACATGCACGTGCTGCACCAAATGCCCAAAGTGGTGGCCGATGCGGGCGGCGACGTGCTCAACCTGGTCACGGAGACGCGGCAGCACGAACTGCCCGGCCTGGGCGACGTGGACCCCTGCACCTTTCGCACGGACCAGATTGCCTGGCCGCGCATCGCCCCGGCGGCTTTGTCGGAGGCGCTGGACAAGACGGAGGCCGCCGCGCGCGCGGCGGGCATTGAGCTCCGCCTGCCGCGCATGCCCCGCGCCGACCTGCTGAAATACTACGACTCGCAGATTGACCTGGGGGACTACGAATGTCGGCGCGCTTGGAATGCGTTCTTTGTCGGGCGTACCGGCGACGCCTACCCGTGCTGGATCATGAAGGTGGGCAATGTGCGCGAACAGTCTCTGGCGCAAATCTGGAACAACGCCACCATGCGCCGTTTCCGGCAAAGCTGTCAGAAGCATCTTTTCGCCATGTGCCCCGGCTGCTGTTTCCTCGATCACCGGGGCGGCAGCACTGTGTGCAGTTGCACGGACCGATCGGAGTTCTAGCGCGGTGATTCACAGTTGCCGCCGTTCATCCTGCGGGTTGGGCATTCAGATAACCGCTGTAGCCGCGATCCGGGGTGCCGGGGATGCCGGCACACGTTCCTGCAATTGTCGGCCCGTGTTGTGTTGGCAGTTCGGGCATCAGTCTTGTCGAAAAGGACCGGCAGATCGAGGTGCGCAATGGTCCGGGCTGCCGGGCCTCGCGCAACCGCCGACGCGGTAGTCATTGTCCCTCAAGCGGTTAGGGAACCCGGGCATTACGCCCTTGTCGCGGCAGGCAGTGACAGGCTTTTCGACCCAGCCCGTTCTATCGGAATCGTCGGCAACGGATATGATTGGCGCGTCTTGTCGCCCGCAGGCGGCACCCTGCCGCATGCTTCGTGGTCGCACGGCACACGCTAATGTCCGTACCACACGCAACCGACACCCCAGAAAACTACTGTCGGCGCGCCCAGGGAACTGGGTCCGGACATGTGTTTCCGCCCGCTCATGTCGTGCCCCCTCTCTTCGGCTGCTGTTCGCATTCTATCTTGGGAAATTCCGGATTCGTGGGCGAGAGCGGCTGCGCCACGACTCAAGTCAATTCGTGGGTGTCCAGTGAGGACCGTTGGTTTCGGTCTCATC
>CALDSM010000204.1 GCA_937923585.1 uncultured bacterium | reverse complement strand
GGCCCATGCCTGTGACACCACGCCGCCGACGGGCACCATCGTCATCAACAACAACCGTTCCGCCACGAACACGCCGAACGTCACGCTGGCGCTCACCTGGAATGACGGTTCCGACGGTTCGGGCGTGACGCGCATGCGATTCAGCGACAACGGTGCAACGTGGACGGTCTGGATGCCGCCAACGGCGACCCGTGTCCACACCCTTCCGGGCGCGGACGGGCACAAAACGGTGCGCGTCCAATATCTCGACAGGGCCAACAACCGCTCCCAAGTGTACAACGACTACATCCGGCTGGACACCGCCGCGCCCACGGGCGGCATTGTCATCAACAATGGCGCGTCCGTCACGCCCGACAGGGTGGTCACCCTGAACCTGGCCTGGTCGGACGGCGCGGGGGCCGGCGTGTCGCGCATGCGGCTCAGTGACGACGGCGCCCACTGGACGGTTTGGAGTCCGCCCTCCGCCACGCGCGCCCACGCCCTTCGGTTGTTGGACGGGTATCACACGGTGCGGGCGCAGTACATGGACGGTGCGGGCAACTATTCCGCCGCCTGCAACGACTACATCAAGCTCAAACTGCCACCCTGCCCCATGGAAATGGTCCCGGTGGCGGCAGGCACCTTTACGATGGGCAACAGCGGCGTCGGCGACGACGCGGTGGTGGGCCAGCCGGACGAGTTTCCGGCCCATTCGGTGACCCTGTCATCCTTCCAGATCGGGAAGCACGACGTGACGAACCGCCAGTACTGCGAAGTGCTGAACTGGGCGTTGGCGCGGGGCTGTCTCACGGACAGCACGGGTGCCGCATGGACGGGCGCGGGCGATATCTTCGCGGGCGGCGAGTTGCAGTTCATTGTGGGAATATCGTCCGAAGACTGCAACATCCAGTATGCCGACGGCCTCTTTTCCCCAAAGATCCGGGACGGTCTTCCGGGCGTGACCTGTTACCCAACGGATGAGCATCCCGTAGTGCGGGTGTCCTGGTACGGTGCGGCCGCGTTCTGCAACTGGCTGAGCCTGATGCAGGGGCTCACCCCGTGCTACGACATGAATGCGGCGGGCTGGCCGCTTGCGGCGGCACCGCCAACCCCGGACGGATACCGCCTGCCAACGGAGGCCGAGTGGGAATGTGCCGCGGCATGGGACGGCACCAGGCACTGGACCTACGGGTTCACCTCCGACACGCTTGAGGGAAAAGCCCGCGCCAATTATTTCGACGGCGTGCCGGACTTCATGAACCCCCTGGGCCTGGCCACCATGCCCTACACCTCTCCCGTCGGATGGTACAACGGAATCAATGTCAGCCCAAACGGAAACGTGCAGACGGTGGACAGCCACAGCCCCGCCGGCTGCTACGACATGAGCGGTGAAGTCTGGCAGTGGTGCGGGGACTGGTATTCGGAGGCCTATTACGGCGCCTCCGCAGCGGCAAACCCGGCAGGGCCGGCTTCGGGCTCGGCGCGCGTGCTTCGCGGCGGCAGTTGGGGCCACGGCGGCGCCGGCGGCAACGGCTACCGCACGGCGGGACGCGGATACAACGACCCCATGGGTGCGGGCGACGGCATCGGGTTCCGCGTCGCCAGGTAACACCGAACCGGCCGCCTGTCCTCTCAACGGAGGCTCGGTCAGTGCCGGAAATGAACGAAGACGCGCCCGAAATTGGTGCTGTCCTTTTCGATCCGGTGATACAGCGCCTTGATCTCCGGCCGGGCAAGAAAGCGCAGCACCTTCTTCTTCAACTGGCCGCTGCCCTTTCCCGGAATAATCTCCACCAGTTCGATGCGCTTCTCCATGGCCTCCCGGATGACGCGGTTGAGCGCCTGCTCAAGCTGGTCCTGTTTGTTGAAGATGTCATGCAGATCCAGTTTGAGTTTGGCCATGGTGTGCTCCATTGAGTTCCCGGGGACGGTCAATATGGTGGGGCAAAGGCGCGCGCGTGTCAAATATGGGCGGCACGGATGCGGAGCGCATGCAATCCATGCACGGGGTAAATATGTGCGTGGCGGGTGCTGGCGGAGTTCTGGTGGAGGCTGGGGAGGAGTGGAAGGCATGAAGCGTGCGGGAAATGTGTCTTGGAGGCTCCGCGGCGTGAACGAGGTCAACGCGGCAACCGTGGCCGCCGCGCGTTGCATGTGCCGAGAAGCGCCAGCGCCGCGGCGGCCAGAAGCAATCCGGTGCCTCCCGCAAGAGGCAGATAGGTTTGCACCCGGAGCCGCGCCGGCGGTGACTGGAGGGTCTCGTGCGCGTCGGTCACCTCGCAGTAATAGACGCCGTCATCCTTTGCGGCCGCATGCGGAATGTCCAGTACGGGCCCGGTTTCGCCGGAGAGGGGTGCCCCGGTTTTGACCGCATCATCCAGATGCCATTGGAATCTGCGCGTGCCCGTGCCTCCGGCCACGGCAACGGAGAAGCTGACCGGAGTGCCCGCGTCCACGGTGGTCAGCGCGGCAGGCACGGCCGTGAAGCGCAGATGGGACATCTGGTAACTGCCCGCCGATGTCATGCCCGCTGCGAGCGGCCACCCCGCCGGGTCGCGCACCGTGCCGCCGCTGTCCACGGCCAATCCTATCGGGCCGTCCAGCGCGCCGGTTTGCACGGACACGATGCGGGCGGCACCGCTTCCGGTGATCGAAAGGATGCCGGCACCTGAAAGGCCCGTGACGCTGAAACCGGCAAAGGGTGCCGTTGCGGGCACGCCCGCGACCGGTTCGCTGAAGGTCACGCCAAACCGGACCGTGGGCGCATTGCTGGGGCTGGGGTCCAGCAGGGCAATGCCCGTCACGGTCGGCGGCGTGTAGTCGAGCGCATAAGCCTCTCCCGTGTCGAAGCCCGCCGCAAGCGGGTTTCCGGACGCATCCTGGATGGCGCCGCCGGTGAGTGCGTCCACGGCGACGGTTCCCTCCGCGCCGCCGGTGGCGACCTCGATTTCATAGCGGCTGGGGTCGTCCGTGACCGGTGTCACGGAGAGGATGGACGCGCCGGCGACACTGCCGGGGCGCAGGGCGAAATCGCTGAACGGCGGGGACAGGCGCACGCCCGTCACAGACTCCGAATACCGCACCAGGAAACGCACCGTGGGCGTTCGCGCAGGGTTGGGGTCACTCGGTGTTACGGACGCGACAAAGGGCGGTTGTCCGTCCTGCGTGGACATGACCGGCGCGGACCAAGGGCTCTCGACGCGGCGGTCCGGCTCGGCCTGCCAGGTGACACCCCAGTCGAGCAGGGCCGGGGTGACGGCGGTGTTCGTGGTGGACAGGCGCGCCCGCAGCCGCACAGGCATGACCGTCAGCAGCCGCAGGTCCGCACCCGGGGCGAGGCCGGTCCAGCCGGGAACTGGCGTGCTGCCCGTTTCGGGGAGAATGTCCACCGTGATTGCCGTGTCGGAAGGGATGTCAGCCGTGTAGTTCAGCGTGCGCCAGGCAATCCAGGTTGCGGGTGTGATCGCCGGTGATATCACGTCGCCGGAACTGAGATAGGACTTGGTGGCAGCGGTGAACACCTGCATGTAGTATGGTCCCGTCACCGTGCTGTAAGGCATCGTCATGGTCAGCGCTGTTTCGCCCGGATGCTGCGTGCTTTGGGCCAGGCCCGCCGCCGTGCCAAAGGAGACGGTTGTCCCCGTGGGCGACCTTGAGAAACTCGCCGTGCCCGACCAGGTAAGCCCCAAGGCATAGTACTTGCCTGCTGTTAATGGCAGCGACAGGCCGCTGACGGACAGGAATCCGATGCCCACGTCCACGGATTCGACCTTGCTGTATATCTTGGCGTTCGTCCAATCCGGGGGATCGAAATCTGCATTCCCCTCGTAGACGGCAAACTCGACCTCGATCGCGCTGTCGCGGACCAGGAACATGGAAAACCCGGTTAGGTACACGGCCTGGGAAGCCCTAAACACGTTGAAACGGCCGGTGTTTGAGGCCGTGGCTTTCAGGTCTTCGCGGGCCGCGCCCACCGTGTCCGTGACAATGTTCGGCCCCTGCAGCGTCACTTTCCCGCCGCCATACAGGGCCGTTCCGGCGCGGGTGTCCAGCGAGAATTCCGGGTCTTCTGTCTGGCTCCAGGATGCTTCGTCGCCGGGAAGGGAGCGTGCGGCGCGGACGCGGTAATACTGGGCAATATCCCAAAGCCCGATGAAGGTCTGGCTGGTGGCGGGAATCCATCCGCTTGCCTGGAAGACGGTGCTGAAATCGGCGGCTTGGGAGCATTCGACGTAATAGTGATCTGCCGCGGGCACGGCGGACCAGGACACGGTGTTCGAGGTGCCCGGCGTCAGTGCCGGCTCGGCATCCATGAGCGGTGCAGCCGGCACAATGGAGACGCGATAGTCCTCGACCTCTCCGTCCGCGGCGGCGCCGGTGAAGGAAAGACCGCCCGCTGTGCTCAGTCGGAACCGCGCAAACACGCGGTCAGAGACCACCGCATCGGCGGGGACGTTCACAACCAAGTCATTGCTTCCCGCCGCCAGCGAGACGCGGTTGAACACTTGTTCTCCCGCATCACCCCAGGACCCGTTCGTGTTGAAGTCAATCCAGCCATCCAGTACAGCGGTGGCCGACGCGGTCACGCGCACCGTCGCGTCCTGTCCCGGAACCAGCGGGTCCATGAAGGCCACGCCGTCCTCGTCCGCGCTGTCGCCGTCGGCACCGGCCGAAGATTGACCGTCGGCCGACACCTCCCGCGCGGTGCCCAACATCGGGCCGGTCGCCACATGGCGCGCGCCGTCGTTGGCAAGCAAGGTCGGGTAAGGCGCTGGAGCGTCGCCAAAGTCGCTGTCCACCGGGGGCGACTCATACACGCGCACGGCGTCAATGCCGATCCCCGAGTTGCCGGAGGTGCTCACCACCTGACCGTCTCCGTAGTGGTTGAAACGAATCTGAAAAGCCGCACTGTAACTGATGCCCCATGTTGCCAGGGCATCGTCCAATGACAGGTCAAACTGGGTATAGGCGCGGGTGAGTCCGTCGTTCTCGGTCAGGTTCAGCAGGGGATACCAGGTGGCGCCGTCGGGACTGATGACGATCCCGTCGAAATTCTTCGAGCCGGTGTAGGGTGCCCAGGGTGTGAGCGGATTGGGCTCGTCTGCAAAGGACTTGGCCAGAAAAGACAGATAGACATGGCTCTTCCCCGCGAGGTCCACCGAAAGGGTGGCCTCATTGCGGCGGTAAGTTCCCACGTCGCATGAATCGAGCACCATGTGATAGGTGCCCGAGGGCGGACCGCAGGTGTCCAGCATCCGGTGCCACCAGTCGCCTGAAAGCGGAAGGGGTGCAGGTTCAGTGCCGGAAACGGTCCACCATGGGCCCAGCACGGGATAGACGAAATCGTCGGAGAAGGGAACCGGGGCGACGGCCGCGCAGGCCGCAAGGGGAAGAAGGAACGCCTCCGCGGCCAGCAGTGCGCAGCACAGCACCCTCCATTCTCTCACGCGCGTCCAACCCATGTCAGCCCCTCATCGGCTTCGCGTTGCTCATCCCCGTCATGCCCCCCGGTTCGCCCAGGCAGGTCTGGGGACTGCCGCCTGTTGTCATTACCCCCGAAAAATATAACAGGCAGGGCGCGGGATTCAAGACGAAAGAAACGCCGTGGCCGGGAAAGCGTGGTTTCCCTGGGAACGCGCCGTCGTTGCCGCCGCAGTCATGCGCCCGCAGGCGCATTCTGCCGGAAGGCGGAATGCGTGAAGCGGGGAGACCTGTCCGGGGTTGGGCACGGTGTCCATGGCGCATGCCCGAAGAGCCGGAACGGACAGGAGTCAGGGCGTCCATGGTCGCGATGAAGCGCCGTAACGGGCGCGGACGGGGAAGCGGCCATCAGAAATGGCCCAACAAATTCTTTGCCGGCTGCGGGTTGTTCTGCCCGATGACAGCCCGCGCACAGGCCGTGCTGTCCCCTGCGGGGTAAGACCATCAACCGGAGATCCGTGTGCGGGAAAACCGCCGCAAGGCGGCAGGGGGATGTGGGGACTCACAAGGGCCGTGGCGGAAGCAACATCCCCCGGCCCTTCGGGCCACCCCCCTCAAGGGGGGACCTACGAGCGCCGCCGCGCCGGTTTGTTCTGTGCGATTTCACTGCCCGGCCGAAAAGCACGATGATCCCGAAGTCCACAATGTCTCCCCGGATACCAAACAGTATGCCACCCCTTATTCAGCCATCTTGGTCACTTCGCTGAACCCCCAAACTTCTTGCGAAGCCAGTCATAGACGGCCAATTGTTCATCCTGACCCGCCCGCCTGACTTGAGACAGTAACCAGATTGCGCTGGCCTTCTCCGTTGTGATGTTCTTTGCGCCTTGATTGCAGGTTGAGCATAGCGCTCTCAGATTCGACAACTCATCCTTGCCCCCAAGGGCCTTGTCTTTGATGTGGCCGATATGAAGCCTTACTTTCCGATTTGTCTCCGGGTCAATCTCGCCGGGCGTAAGTCCGCACATTTGGCACGTAAAACCATTTCGGTCCAGAACTTCTGCTCGAAGACGGGCGGAGATGGACCGAGAGAACTGAGGGAGAGCCTTTCGCGCGGGCGTCTCCCGCAAGAGGTACTGCCCCGGCTTCAGGTCGGTGGTGTCATTGTGCGATAGAATCGGCCAGCCTTCTTCATCTCGAAGTTCGCGCAAGCGGCGGCTGTATTGGACCGCGCCGTCGGCAGCAGCCTGCAATTCGTGTGATTCGATGACGCGTCCCATGTTCGCAAGCAGAAACTGCCTAATCTTCTCTTTGGAACCCATCTTGCGCATCCTTCCTCTCTCCAATGATCCAGCGTCAACAATATGGGACGTGTTCTTCCAGCAGCCGCAATTGGACAGCAGTCGCCTGCCTGTATTTCGGAGACCTGCCGTCAAGCGCGCATGCAATTGAGTTGCCGACCGCTGCCGCCACCGGCGGGGGAAAAGCGTTGCCAACCTGCCGGTAGGCAGCCGTCTTCTTGCCGCTGAACTTCCAGAAGTCGGGAAAGCCCTGAATGCGCGCCACCATCCGCACAGTCAGCCTCGGTTGTCCCTCTATGGGAAAATCATGGGGTGGCGGGTCATCGGCAATCCCAAGGCCGTCCACGCCAAGTTCGCACCATTGCCTCCTTGCTCTCGTCGGTCCCAAATCGGGACCGCCATGCTTCTTTG
>CALDSM010000203.1 GCA_937923585.1 uncultured bacterium | reverse complement strand
CGATCTCGTCCTTGGTCACGTTGTTGCCCGTGATGCGGATCTCGCGGATATACTTCAGGTCGCCTTCGGAAAGGTTGTACACCACGCGCGTGGTCTTCGTGTCGCGGTTGAGCGTGACCTGCGGCGTGACCACCGCGTCCACGTAGCCGCTGCTCTGGTAGTCCTTCTGGAGCGCCTGCACATCCTTGGCCACCTGGCCCTTGTTATGCACGTCACCCGGCTTCACCTTGGCCAGCTTCATCATCTCATCGTCGTCAAACACGGTGTTGTTCGCGACGTCGAGGGTGTCCATCTTGTACTCGGGACCCTCCTCGACATAAACGGTCACGTCAATGCCCCTGCCGTTGTCGGTGTAAACCAGGTCGGTTTTGGGCACCTGCGCCTCAAGCCGTCCGCGGTTGCCGTACTCGTCCACGATCCCCGCCAGGTCGGCCTCAAACTTGGCCTCCTCGTACTTGCCGCCCAAGAACCACCACGCCTTCTTGGTCTTCATGATCTTGCGCAGACGGTGGTCGGTGAGCGCCTCGTTGCCCTCAAACGTGATGCTGTGGATGCGGGCCTTGCGCCCCTCGCTGATGGTGTACACCAGGCGCACGCGGGACGGGCCGATGTTTTCGGCCACGGCGTCCACGGTCGTGTTCGCGTAGCCCTTGCCCTCGTAGAGGCCCAGGATCGCCTTGCGCTCGTCCTCGTAGGACTCGGGCACAAAGGAGCTTCCCTCGCGCATTTTGAGCGCGCCGCGGATGGCGCGGTCCTTGATCTTCTTGTTGCCGATGATCCGGACCTCTTCGATCACCCGCTTCTCCTGCACGGTGAAGGTGAGCACCGCCTTGCCGGCCGCCTCGGCGACACCGGCGTTCACGGTGTTGAAGAAGCCCAGTTCATAGAGCCGCCGCACGTCGCGCGAAACCGCAGCCTGGTTGAACGGGGCGTCCACCTTGGACTCCAGCTTGTCGCGAACAACCTGTTCGCTGACGCGTTCAAGCCCGTCAAAGCGAATCTCGCCGACGGTCTTGCCCGCAAAGTCTTGGGCCGCGGCGCCCAGCGCGGCGCAGCACAGTGCAATGGCGAGGCCTATGTGCGTGGTTTTCAAGTGCTTACACCTTCCACCGCCTGCGCGGCCGAGTCGAACACCAGGCGGTCGCCAATGTCCGAGGGCCGCACGACCAAAGTTCTGCTGTCTTCAAGCCCCCCGCGGAGCAGGATTTCGGCCAGGGGGTCCTCTACG
The DNA here is from genome assembly GCA_937923585.1 of uncultured bacterium. Taxonomy (GTDB): domain Bacteria; phylum Hydrogenedentota; class Hydrogenedentia; order Hydrogenedentales; family CAITNO01; genus CAITNO01. The sequence goes on along the minus strand of CALDSM010000203.1, from coordinate 2,408 downwards.
TACTGCTGCACGGCCCGCCGCAACGGGCGGGCACCGTACTCTTCACTGCTGCCCACGCGCACCAAAAAGTCCTTTGCCTCATCGGAAAGGACCAATTGGACGCTTTGCTCCGCCACCCGATCTATCACTTCTTTGACCTGAAAGTCAACAATTTGGAGCAGTTCTTCCCGGTTCAGGCGGTGGAAAACCAGTATTTCGTCAATACGGTTCAGGAATTCGGGGTTGAAAGTCTTGCGCGCCTCCTCGATTACGCGGTCCTTCATGCGCGTGTGCGCCTCGTCCGCCTCGTCGCTGTGGAAGCCGAGTGTGGTGCTCTTCCCAATGCGGCGCGCGCCCGCGTTCGAGGTCATGATGACCACGGTGTTCCGGAAATCCACCTTCCGGCCCGTGGAATCGGTCATGTGACCCTCTTCCAAGACTTGGAGCAGCGAATTGAACACGTCCGGGTGGGCTTTCTCGATTTCGTCAAAGAGCACCACCGAATAGGGACGCCTGCGCACCTGCTCGGTCAACTGCCCGCCCTGGTCGTAGCCGACATAGCCCGGCGGCGCGCCCATCAGCCGGGACACATTGAATTTCTCCATGTACTCGGACATGTCAACGGTGATCAGCGCTTCCTGGTTGCCGAAGAGGAATTCGGCGAGCGCCTTCGCCAGCAGGGTCTTGCCCACGCCCGTGGGGCCGAGCAGCAGGAAGGAGCCCACCGGCCGGTTCTTGTTGCGCAGGCCGGAGCGCGACCGCTGGATGGCGCGGGTCATGGCGCTGATGGCCTCCTCCTGGCCGATCACGACGCGGTGCAGCTCCTCGCGCATGCGCAGCAGCCGGGCCGACTCCTTCTCCTCCAGCTTTGTCAGCGGCACGCCGGTCCATTTGGACACGATGTAGGCGATGTCCTCGTCGGTGACGACCGCCTCGGCCGAGTCGCGCTTGCGCTCCCAGTCCCGCTTGGCCTCGTCGAGCCGCGCGATGAGCGTGCGCTCCTTGTCCCGCAGCGCCGCCGCCTTCTCATACTCCTGGCCGCGGATCGCGGACTCCTTTTCCTTCGTGGCCTCCTCGATGTCCTGCTCCAGCTGCTTGAGCGCCGGGGGCCGGGTCGTAATTTGGAGCCGCGCGCGGCTTCCCGCCTCGTCAATCACGTCCACCGCCTTGTCCGGCAGGAACCGGTCGGTGATGTACTGGTTCGACAGGCGCGCCGCGGCGGTCACCGCCTCGTCGGAGAATTTAACCCGGTGGTGCGCCTCGTACTTGTCGCGCAGGCCCTTGATGATTTCTATGGTCTGCTCGACCGTCGGCGCGTTGACGATGATGGTCTGGAAGCGGCGCGCCAGCGCGGCGTCCTTCTCGATGTGTTTGCGGTACTCGTCCATCGTCGTGGCGCCGATGCACTGCAGTTCGCCGCGGGCCAGCGACGGCTTGAGCATGTTTGCCGCGTCCACCGCGCCCTCGGCCGCGCCCGCGCCCACAATCGTGTGCAGCTCGTCAATGAACAGAATCACGTTGTCGGCGCGCCGGATTTCCTTCATCACCGACTTGAGCCGCTCCTCGAACTCGCCGCGGTACTTGGTGCCCGCCACCACGCCCGCCAGGTCCAGCGTCAGCACGCGCCGCTTCAGCAGCAGGTCCGGCACGTCGCCGTTGACGATGGCCTGGGCCAGCCCCTCGACGATGGCCGTCTTGCCCACGCCCGCCTCGCCGATGAGCACGGGGTTGTTCTTCGTGCGGCGGCTGAGCACCTGGATGACGCGCTCGATCTCGGCCTCGCGGCCGATCACCGGGTCCAGCTTGTTCTCCCGCGCCATCGCCGTCAGGTCGCGGCCGAAAGCGTCCAGCGCCGGTGTCTGCGACTTGCGTCCCGTCTGCGCCTCTCCGCCGCCGCCCGGTCCGGGCCGGCCCTGGTCGCCGAGCAGGCGCACAATTTCCGACTGCACGCGGGAAAGGTCAATCTTCATGTCCTGAAGCACCTTGGCCGCGATGCCCTCGCCCTCCTTGAGCAGCCCGAGCAGGATGTGCTCGGTGCCGATATAGTTGTGGTTAAACCGGCGCGCCTCGTCCACCGCCAGTTCGAGCACCTTCTTCGCGCGCGGCGTGAACGTGATGTCCTCGCTGGTCGTGGTCGAGGTGCCCGGCTGCACCTGCTGCTCAATCTCGGCCGCCAGCGCCTCGACATCCGCTCCCAGGCCCTCCAGCGCCCGCGCCGCAATGCCCTCCGGCTCCCGGCACAAACCCAGCAGGATATGCTCCGTCCGGACATAGTCGCTGCCCAGCCGGACCGCCTCCTCGCGCGCCGCGCTCACCACATGCTTTGCACGTTCTGTGAATCTTTCCCACATGCCCTAATCACCTTCTACCGTTCCCACGCCGCCCATCGCGGCTCCGGGGACCGAAAATAAGCCCAAGCCGGAACAGTT
>CALDSM010000202.1 GCA_937923585.1 uncultured bacterium | reverse complement strand
CGTGTTGTGCACATCGGTGCGGCGGATGCTCGACCACCAGTGCGCCAGCGCGTCGCGGTACTGCGCCTCGCCGGTGATGCGGTACAGTTCAGCCAGGCCCAGCATGGGATGGAGACTTTCCCAGCGCGGTTTCGGCGTCTGGTAATACTCCACACCCGTCTCGGCCAGGCGCAGATAGTCCCCCGCGGGCGGCTTCTCCCAGTCCTTCTCAATCTCGCGCATCATGCGCAGGTATTCGGGTTTCTGCGTCTCCCGGTAAAGGAGTCCGAGGGAATGAATGACCGCCATGTTCATCTCTGCCGAACCGGCGTCGTACACGCGCTTGCCCGTGTCGAGATAGGTCTTGCAGACGAGATCCGCCGCGCGGACGGCCGCGTTGAGGGCATCCTGGTCGCCCGTGTCCTTGTACCAGGTGTGCAGCGCGAGCATGGCGTGGTAGTGGCCCCACAGGTCCCAGTTGCCCAGCAGCCGTTCCTCCTTCTTGAACGGCCCGAGATAGCCGTCCTCGGCCTGCGTAGACAGGAAGTCCTTGATCGTGGCGCGGATGACCGCGTCGAGCCGCGGGTCGTCATACAGCCGGCGCATCATCACCGCCGAAGTCAGGTACTTGCCAATGAACTCGCCCGCCCAGGGCACCGGGTCCTCATAGGGTGGCTTGCGGTCGCGCAGCCGCATCATCTCGACCATGCCGGGGTTCACCTCCGGCGCCGTCAGCAGCCACTGCTCCGTAATATTCTTTACGTAGCGTCCCATGACCCCGTCGAGGTGCAGGGTCACCGCAGGCCGCAACAGTTCCTGCGCCGTCGTCGCCGTATCGGCACCGCCCGCTGCCGCCAGCAGATACAGCCCCAATCCCATGATGCCTGTCAACATACCAGAGCCCTCCGCCGCGTCGGGACGCGAGACGATTCCGTTGTCCCTGCTGCTGGTGGAATATAGCACTCACGCGGGTTTTGGGCCAATCTCTCGGTTTGATGCAGCCAACACCCCCGGGCCGGCGGAAGCCTCCGGAGAATGGGCTGAGCAGAGTGTTGGTGCATCGGTCTTTTCTACGCATGTTTTTTGGAGACCGTCCGCGTAAGATTTCGATGCCAGTGAACGCCAGCGCATCAAGGCGAATGTGGGAATCCCCCGGCGGAACCCGGGGTGACAATTCCTCATTAATCACAGACTTGACGTGCGGTTGGAATTCGAGTAAACTGCGAAAAGTTGACTGCGCCCCAGACTGCGGGCGGCATCGAATTATCTGCGGTTTTTCGGTGTTTCGGAGACGACCCAAAATTGAACGGATGCATTGATTATCTGGCCTGTTTTGTTTAATGACCGTTAGGTAAAGGGCCTGCCATGGGGCAGGTCCGTGGAACGCAACCGGTTAGGAGTGATGGACCCATGAGGGAAATAAAACGTGCCGCCGTACTGGGTTCCGGCGTGATGGGGGCGACCATTGCCGCCCATCTCGCGAACTGCGGAATCCCCAGCATCATGCTGGACATCGTGCCGCCCAACCTCTCCGATGAGGAGAAGAAGGACCCACGCAAGCGCAATGGATTTGCGGACAAGGGCAAGGCTGGCCTGCTCAAGGCCAAGCCCGCGCCGCTGTACGTGAAGTCCTATGCGGACATGATTGACACGGGCAACTTCGAGGACGACATGGCCAAGATCGCGGACTGCGACTGGATCATCGAGGTCGTCATGGAACGCCTGGACATCAAACACTCGGTGTTCGAGCAGGTGGCGAAGCACCGCAAGCCGGGCAGCATCGTCAGCACGAACACGAGCGGCATTCCCATCCGCGCCATCGCGGAGAAGATGCCGGACGAGATGAAGCGCAACTTCCTGGGCACGCACTTCTTCAACCCGCCGCGCTACCTGAAGCTGCTCGAGCTGATCCCGATTCCGGAAACGGACCCGGACGTGCTGGCGGGCATCGCGGCCTTCGGCGAAAACGTGCTCGGCAAGGGCATCGTGTACGCCAAGGACACGCCCAATTTCGTCGCGAACCGCATCATCACCTTCGCCATGCAGTACCTGATGCACGAGGTGGAGAAGTCCGGCCTCACGTTCGAGGAGATTGACGCGATTTCCGGCACGGCCATCGGCCACGCCAGCTCGGCCACGTTCCGCACGGCGGACCTGGTCGGCCTGGACACGCTGCACAAGGTCGTGGGCAACGTCTACAACGGCTGCCCCGACGACGAGTGCCGCGATCTGATGCAGGGCCCGGAATGGTTCACCAAGATGGTCGAAAAGGGCCTCTTCGGCGACAAGTCCGGCTCCGGCTTCTACAAGCGGACGAAAGAAAAGGACGAGAAGGGCAAGACCATCGTTCTTACCTACGATCCGGCCGCGGGCGATTACCGCCCGCCGATGAAGCCCAAGTTCGAATGCACCGGCGCGGTGCGCGGCATGGACAACGTCGAGGACAAGATCCGCGTCATGCACACGGGCGAGGACAAGGGCTCCAAGGCGCTGTTTGCGTTCTTCGCCAACATGGCCAAGTACGCGGGCAACCGCATCCCCGAAATCTCCGACGACATCGTCAACATTGACAACGCCTGCAAGTGGGGCTTTGCGTGGGAGAAGGGCATTTTCGAGACCTGGGACATCCTGGGCTTCGACGCGGTGTGCGAGCGCATGGCCGCCGAGGGCATTGCGCTGCCGCCGATCGCGCAGGCGCTCAAGGACGCGGGCGGCAAGTCCTTCTACAAGATGGAGAACGGCGTGGACCTGTTCTTCGACCTCGCGTCGAAGTCCTACAAGCCCGTGCCGGTGAACCCCCACGAGCTGAAGCTGATCAACGTCAAGACCAAGAGCGCCAGCGTCGTGAAGAAACTGGACGATGCCAGCCTGGTGGATCTGGGCGACGGCATCGTGTGCGCCGAGTTCCACTGCAAGATGAACGCGATCGGCCCGGACATCGTCGCCGTTCTCAATGCGGGCGTGGACCTGCTGGAAGAGGGCAGATTTGAGGGCATGGTCGTCGGCAACCAGGGTCCGCACTTCAGCGCGGGCGCGAACCTCATGCTCGTGCTCGGTTCGGCCATGCAGGGCGACTGGGCTGCCATCGAGTCCATGGTCCGCGGGCTCCAGGGGGTCGGCGGGCGCATGAAATACTGCTCCAAGCCGGTGGTCGGCGCGCCGCACCACTACACCTTCGGCGGCGGCGTGGAAGTCAACATGCACTGCGACAAGGTCGTGCTGGCGGGCGAGACCTACGCCGGCCTCGTCGAAGTGGGCGTGGGCGTCATTCCGGCCGGCGGCGGCACCAAGGAACTGCTGGTCCGCGCACTGGAGAACATCCCGTCCAACGTGAGCGCCGACCCGCTTCCGTTCATACGCCGGGCGTTCGAGAACATCGCCACGGCGAAGGTGGGCACGAGCGGCGCCGAAGTGGTCGAACTGGGCTATTTCCGCAACTCGGACATCGTCCTGGCCAACTTCGACCACCAGATCCAGCGGGCGAAGGACGTGTGCCTGGGCCTGGTCAAGATGGGCTACACCGCGCCGCGCCCGCCGCGCCTCATCGCGATGGGCGAAACGGGCAAGGCCATGTTCCGCGCGGGCGTGTGGGGCATGAACCAGGCCGGCTTCGCCAGCGAGCACGACATGATCATCGCCGGCCACGTCGCCAACGTGCTGTGCGGCGGCGACCGCATCCAGGGCGCCCCGCTGACCGAGCAGGACGCGCTGGACCTTGAGTGTGAGGCGTTCCTGAGCCTCTGCGGTACTGAGAAGACACAGGCCCGCATCCAGAACATGCTTGCCACCGGCAAGCCGCTGCGCAACTAAGGAGAATTAACATGGACAACGTATACATCGTTTCCGCGGTGCGCACCGCGGTGGGCCGTTCCAAGGCGGGCAGCGCGATTGCGCATGTGCGCCCCGATGATCTGGGCGCGGCGGCCATTGCCGAGGCGGTGAAACGCTCCGGCATCCCCGCGGAGCGCATTGACGACTGCATCATGGGATGCGCGTTCCCCGAGGCCGAGTCCGGCATGAACGTGGGCCGCGTCGCGCTCCAGGCGGCGGGCCTGCCCGAAACCATTTCCGGCGTGACCATCAACCGTTTCTGCTCCTCCGGGCTGGAGACGATGGCGACGGCCGCGGCGAAGATCGAGGTGGGCATGATTGACTGCGCCATTGCCGGCGGACTCGAATCCATGAGCGTCATCCCGATGGGCGGCAACAAGCTGGTGCCGAACCCCACGCTCACCAAGACCAATCCGCGGGCCTACAGCGGCATGGGCCTGTGCGCGGACAACGTCGCCCGGGACTTCAAGATCACCCGCGAGGAGTGCGACGCGTGGGCGGTGCGCAGCAACCAGCGCGCCGTGGCCGCCATCGCCGCGGGCAAGTTCAAGGACGAGATCGTGCCCCTGACCGTTGCCGGCCCCGGAGGCAAGACCTACGTGTTCGACACCGACGAGGGCCCGCGCGCCGACACGACGCTCGAGGGCCTGGCCTCGCTGCGGCCCGCCTTTGCGGCGTCGCCCAAGCTCGGCGTCAGCACGGCAGGAAACTCCAGCCAGACGAGCTGCGGCGCGGCCGCCACGGTCCTTGCCAGCGCGAAGATGGTCAAGGAACTGGGCCTCAAGCCGCTCGCAAAACTGCGCGGCTATGCCGTGTGCGCCGGCGATCCCGGCTACCTCGGCCCGCCGCAGGTGCCCGCCATCGAGAAGGCCTGCGCCATGGCCGGCATCACGGTGAAGGACATCGGCCTGGTTGAGTGCAACGAGGCCTTCGCGGCGCAGACGATCTACGTCGTCAAGACGCTCGGTCTCGACGAGGAGATCGTCAACGTCAACGGCGGCGCCATTGCGCTGGGCCACCCGCTCGGCTGCACCGGCGCCAAGCTGGCCACGCAGCTCATCAACGAAATGCGGCGGCGCGGCGTGAAGTGGGGCCTGGAGACCATGTGCATCGGCGGCGGCATGGGCGGCGCCGGCGTGTTCGAACTCTGCGACTGAGTTTCACGCGGTAGACTTCCTGCGGCGGATTGGGCCAAGGCCCGGTCCGCCGCAGTGCTTGTGTGCCAAGTATGGCGCGAACCCATGAAGTGGAAGTTCCCTGTGAACCCGGATGGCGGGTATTGCAGACCGAAAGCCAGGGTGCCGCCGCGGGCGGCACCCGGAGGAAGCTGGAGGCAAAAGCCGGACTCGACGAACAGAGGCCGGATATCAGGCCGGGGTGGTGAGGCAAGCCAGCCATGGATGGCGCCGCCCAGTAATCATTCGAGCACGCACCTGGGCAAATCCGGGGAGGCCCGGTGGAAAGGGGCATGTTTTGGCTTGGGAGATCAGCGTGTCTGTCCGGTGAAGCCGGACCACAGGGCAACGGGGACGCTGTCCGACGGACGGCAGGGGCCAGCCGAGGTCGCAGTATCCGTCGGCGGGCCTGCCCCCCCTTGACATAAAACTATTTTCGGCCCATACTGTGGAGAACGTACAGGGACCCTTCCAAACCGTTCGGGTGGAGTGCGCGGGCATATGCGAACCTATTTCGGCCAAGCTGGGGTGTGGATTGTTTGTCTGGTGCTGGGCGCGCCGCAGGGATGGGCCGGCGACCGGCCCGTGCTGCGCAATCCCACCGCGGCACTGGGCGGACAAACGGTGGCGGACCTGCAGTATTCGCCCGACGGCGCACGTCTCGCCATCGCGTACAAATCCTCGCTGATACGGGTGATCAACCCCGTTACCGGCCAGGATCTGGCGCTTTTTCCCGGTTGGCCCGGGCCGCTGATCTCCGTGGAATGGTCGCCCGACGGCACCCAACTGCTCACGGGCGGCCAGGTGATTCAGCCGAACGGCAGCCGGACCGGGCAGGCCACCCTGTGGGACACCGCCACGGGCGAACCGGTTCGTGACTTTGCGGCGGGGCTGCAGGTCAATGATGCGGCATATCTCTCGGACGGCACAAGAATCATCACGGCAAACCGGACGGGTGCGGACTACTATGACGGTTATGCCGGGTTTGGCAATGCCATGGTTTGGAATGCGGCGACGGGGGAGCCGCTGGGCACGCTGGTCCACCAGAACAACAAGGAAGTGCTGCAAATCGCCTTCTCCGGCGACAAATCCCGGTTTGTCACGGTCAGCAGCACGGGCGTGGTGGTCTGGAACGCCGCGACGCTGGCGCCGGTGACCACCATTGTTCCGCCCAACGCCAATGAATACACCATGTTCAAGCATCCGGTCTGTGCAGCGCTGACCCCGGACGGCACGCGGGTCTTTGTCAGTTCGCTCTATGTATCCAACCCCTACGGACACCCCTCCGACGTGACCCGAACGACGGTGTGGAATGCGGCGGACGGCACGCAGCATCCCGACGAGTTCGGCGGGGCCAGCAGCATCCTGTTCACCCCAAACGGCCGGACGGTCATCTTCGACGGAAACGCTTTCGCCAACAGCCAGACGGGCGATTACCTCGGGACGTTGCTGCACACCGACAGGGTGCTCAGCGCAAACGGCTGGACCATCCAGGGGCCATGTGCGGCACTTTCACCCGACGGCTCCCGCGTGGCCGCCGGTGCAAATATCTCCCTTCCCGCCGACAGTGTCCGCAGTTTTCCGGCGACCACGGGCCTCGTGAACGTGCTTGACGCGGCGTTCTTTGCCAAATATCCCCCCTTTACCATCGCGGCTCAGACGGCGTCGGCGATCTTCACCGCCGACAGTGAGGGCATACTTGCCATCGTGCCGGACAGCACCGCGGCCAACTACGAAATCGGCCGGTGGAATGCGGCCACCGGAGAGAAGGCGGGGGCTGTCGCCACCGGTCGCCCCGTCCCGCAGGACTACTCCTATAATCTGCTGGCGGCATCATCCAACGGCGCCCGCGTGCTAAGTCTCATTGACCGCACGCTGGACATGTGGAATCTGCAAACCGGTGCCGCCCTGAACACGCTTCCGACAACCCGCTTTGTGAACGCCATAGCCCTCTCTCCGGACGGGACGCTGGCGGCCGCAGGGACCGAAACGGACGCCCGCGATGAAGTGTGCAGAGTCTGGAACGCGGACACCGGCCAGGAGACGCTCAACATCGTCCATCCCGACCCCGTTCGGCGAATTGCCTTCTCCGGGGACGGAAAGCGACTGGCCACGGTTTCGCAGGGGAACTATCCCCCAAGCACGGTCCGCATTTTCAACAGCCAGACGGGCGCCCAACTGTCGGTGCAGACCTTCGCCGACGCCGAGGCACTGGCGTTCAGCGGCGATCTTTCGCGCGTGTTCTGCCGGACCGCCGCAGACAACCGCACGACCATATGCAGCACAGCCACGGGCACGGAACTGGTGGCTTTTGCCGTGTATCCCCTGGTGCGGCCCGACGATCTGCGCGGCTCCATGCTCTCCGCCGACGGCAGCCGCCTTCTCGCGGGCGACTTTGGACATGTTGCCGTGTGGGACGCCCTGACCGGCGCCTGCATCAACGCATTCACCTGCGACGACTCGGCCACCTGGGCCCTGTCGCCGGACGGACAGCGCGTCCTGCGCACCACGCAGTCCGTTTGGCCCGAAAACACCGCCCGCGTGTTCGTGGTGGACGCGGGACCAAGCCCGAAGCTGCTGGCCTATGAGCGCGACGCGCAGGCGGTGAACGGGGTCGCCTTCTCCCCGGACGGGGCAAGGCTGGCAACCATCGCCACCCAGTACTCCCAGGACAGCTTCTGCCAGTGGGATCTTGCGGCGGAGGCGCTGCAGTCCAAGAACGGCGGCGACAACATGTACGCCACCGCGCTTGCCTGGTCGCACAACGGCGACAAAATACTCACCGGTGCCATGGACGGGGTCGCCCGGCTTTGGACCGCCGAAAAGGGCCAGACACCGCTGCAATTCGCCGGGCACAACGGCACCATCAACGCCGTGGCTTTCAGCGCCGACGATTCGCTCGTGCTCACCGGAAGCGACGACGGCACCGCCAAACTGTGGAACGCGGGCACGGCGGCGGCGACTGCCAATTTCGCCACCAACACCGACCGCGTGCTGGCGGCGGCGATCACGGGCGACGGTGCGCTTGTGGGCACCGGCGCCGCCGACAACACGGCCAAAATATTCAACGCCCGGACCGGCGCCGAACTCTATTCGCTGAACCCGGCGCCGCCCTACGGCACGGTGAACGCCGTGGCCTTCACGCCCGACGGAAAACGTTTCCTGGCGGGTTGCGACAACGGGACCGTCGTGGTGTGGGACACCGCCTCCGGGCAGGAACTGGCAACACTGACCCTGCCGGGCGCGGTGAAAAGCCTTGCCATGGCGCCCGACGGATGGCATCTGCTTGCGGGAATCAAGGACGGCACGGCGGTGCTTTGGGACCTGCTCGCGGAGCAGGGTGTCAAGACCTTCGGCACACTGATGGGCACGGCCGGGTGCGACTCCGTGGGGTTCTCCCGGGACGGCACCCTGCTGGTCATGGCCGGGACGGGGGATGCCAAGGCGCTTGTGTACGCCTCGGGCCTGCAGCCAGCCAACCGGACCGCCCGGGACATTGCCCTCGGCGAGACGGTCCAGGCCGACGCGCACTCGCTGGAATACAGCGATTTCCGCCTCAGACTGTCCGGCGGCGGGGCGGCCAACCTCATCGTGCGCCTGACTCCGGAGGAGCCGTCCGCAGACTGGTCGCTGGTCGGACAGCGGGGCGGCCCTCCATCGCTGATTGACTATGACTGGCGAGGCCTGGCGAAACCGGACGGCACACTGGAAATGCTGATCTCCGCGCCGGGCGCGGGCGAGTTCTACCTGTCCGCCTTCTACACCTACTGGGCCAAGGCATACGCGGCCGCCTTCCAATTGCAGTGCATGGCGGCGGACCGTTACCTGGCCGGCATGGATTTGCGCCAGGGCGGCAACGCGGGCGGCGTCACCGTGCATTTGCGCGGACTGGGTTTCCAGAACGGCATGCGCATTGAACTGCGGGGCGCGGGCGGGGCGCTGCTGCGCTCTTTCACGCCCCTGTCCTTTGACGGGACCACGATGGCCGTGACACTTGACCTCAGCGGCCTCGCCCCGCAGACCGCCACGGTGGCGGCGGTATGGCCCGACCAGCAGGAACTGGCCCTGCCCGGGTCTTTCGCGATTGTCGCGGGCGCGCCCGCGCAGCTGGTCGTCGCGGCGGAGACACCGCCGTACGCGCGGGGCGGGCGTCCCTTCACGCTCTGGCTGGACTTCCAGAACATCGGCCTTGCGGACATGCCCGCGCCGGTCTTCACGCTCCGCTCGCGCGAGGGCATGCCCATGCGCCTGTCTCAGGATCATCCCTGGTCCGACCGTCCGATCCAGATCCTGGGGCTTACGCCCAATTCGGGTCCGGGCGGCGTGGCCACCTGCGCGCCCGGGTCCCATCAGCGTGTTCCCGTGCAGGTACTCGGCGACGGAAACGCCCACCAGAGACTGGGGTTTGACATCAGCCTGGAGGGCGACCCGGAAACGCCGATAGACTGGGACGCCACGGAGGCGGAAATGCGCCCGCCAAACCTCCGGGACGATGTCTGGCAGCGGGTGTGGCCGCGGCTCAAACAGCATTTCGGCGGCACTTGGGGCGAGTACGTTTCGGTGCTGCGGGCCAATGCGACCTATCTCAGCACGCAGGGCACCCTGTACTGGTCCCCCGCAGACCTCACCGCCCACGAGATGCGCAAAATCATCGGACAGGCCCCGCGCACCTGCCTCGCGCGCGCCACCGACGCCCATAGCCGGGAAACGGGGCTGCCGCTGCATTTCGCGCGGACATACCGGGGCCAAATCACGGACCGGTTCGCACCGGGTCCCTTGGGCCGCGGCTGGGTCCATTCCATGGACATTTTCATGGAGAGTTTGGATAACGGCGGCGTGCTGTTCCACGACGGAACCGGTGCCGTGCGGTATTTCCAGCACAAGGACGACGACAGCTACTCGGCGCTGGGTGCGGGTGATCGCGGGCATCTCACCAAGACCGGGGGCCTGTTCCAACTCAATGAGATCAACGGCATGGCGTACCGCTTCCTGGCGGATGGGAAACTGGACACGCTGACCAATGCGCGGGGCAGTCAGTGGCAGGCCGAGTATGAAGACGGCAACCTGACGGCAATGGCCCACTCCAGCGGGGATCGGTTCCAGTTCGAATACAACGCGGCCAACCGCCTCGTGCAACTGCGCGACCAGCAGGGCCGCCTTACCATCTACGGTTATGATGCGGGCAACGAGCACCTGGCCGACGTGACGGACGCCGCGGGGCGAACCATCCACTACAGTTACAACGGCGACACGGGCAAGCCCGACGATCACGCGCTGCGCGCCGTCACCCATCCCGACGGGACAACCCGCCACTACGACTACGATGACCACGGACGCCTGGCCGCGGAATACGGTGACGGCGGGGCGGACAGGCGCGCCTATGCCCACGACGCGGACGGACGGCTGTCCGTCACGCTCGGGAACGAGGCGCAGCCGGCCGTGACGCTTTCCCCCGACGCGACCGGGCGGGTCACAGAGATCCGCAAGCCCGGCGGCGCGGTCACCACCCTGGAATACGACCGGGACGACGGGCATCCGGCGCGGGTAACGGACGGGCTGGGACAGGTCCGCGAACTGACACAAGACATTCGCAGCGGCGTGATGCGGGACCCGCTTGGGAATGCCACCAGCCTCGTCTACGATTCCGCAACGGGCCTGCCCGTGCAGGCCACGGACGCCAACGGCAATGTGCTGCGCATCCAGTACAACGACGCCCGCCGCATCCACCGGGTCACCTTTGCGGACGACAGCACTGAAACCTACGGCTATGACGCGGAAAACAACCTCACCACGCTGACCACCCGCAAGGGCGACGTGTTCCGCTTCGAATACGACAGCAGGGGCAGCGTCACGCGGAAGCTATACCCCGACGGCAGTGATGTGACGATGACCTACGACGGCGCCGGAAGGCTCACCGGCGTCACCGACGCCACGGGAACCATTGCCTTCACCTATGACACCCGCGGCTTCCCGGTGCGCCTGGATTATCCCGACGGCAAGTGGTATGCGCAGGAATACAATGATGCGGGCCTTTGCACGCACCGCAGCGGAAGCGACGGCGTGGCGCTCACCTACGCCTATGACGCGCAGGGACGCCTGCAAAGCATCACCGCCGACGGCAAAGGCGCGGTGGCCGCCTACGAGTACGACGACGGCGGGCGCCTGGTCCGGGAGAACAGGGGAAACGGCACCAGCACCGTCTACGCCCACGACAGCGGCGGGCGCATCGCCGCCATCAATTCCCGCTGCCGGGTGGATCTGGTGGAGGACATTCCCGTGGTGGCCGTCTGCGACACGCCCT